>JAQUUY010000064.1 GCA_028693645.1 Eubacteriales bacterium
CAGATGCATATTTTAATGGGGAATAATAATATGCAGTGAATTGTTTTTACAAAGTCGCATCTTGGATGGCGCCAATAGTATTCCCCATTCTGTAACTCGCAAAACAGATGAAGCAACCTCGTATGCATTGAAATTACTTATAAATAGGGGTATACTTAAATTGAAAAAATGAAAAGCAAAGGAGCCTTTATGATTTCTATCGACGAAATGAATGTAATGCTGGATGAAATAGCCGCTTCGTTTCCGCAGGAACTTTTCAAGGATCTGAATGGAGGTATTCTTTTGCTGCCCGAGACAAAGATTGACCCTGCGGGAAGAGGAAACGACCTTTATATCCTGGGGCAGTATTGCCACGGTGGAAATATGGGCAGATATATCAGCATCTATTATGGATCCTTCGAACAAATCTATGGGCATCGATCCCCGAAAAAAATACAAGAAGAGCTTATAAAGACGCTGAAGCATGAATTTACGCACCACCTTGAATCCCTCGCCGGAGAAAAGGATCTGGAGATTGAAGATGCCGAGTACCTGCGAAAATATTTGAGTAAATTAAAACCTTGAGGGGCTTTGTATCGGATTCTCGTCCCTCGTCGGAAATATGGATAAAAAAACACCACGCATAAAGGCGTGGCGTTTTTTTAAAAGCGGGCATTGCGTCTTTGTGTATTGTGTTTAATACTTATCAAATTCAGAATCGCCAAGGTGAATCTGTGGCAGCGTTCAATGCCAGTATATTGGTCTGGAAGGCGATTTCATCAATGACTTTAATGATCTTATAGATGTTCGCAGACGATTCGCTGATGTCCTCCATGGAGTGGAGCATTTCTTTCATGTGATTATCGCCTTTGACCGCATTGATTCTTGCTTCTTCTGCAAGTTGTTTTGCCTGTCCGGCACTGACCGCGTTTTGTTTGGTCTGCCCGGCTACCTCGGCGATGGATGCGGTAAGTTCTTGAACAGAGCTGGCTTGTTCCGTAGACCCCTGAGAAAGGGCCTGACTGCCGTCGGACACCTGTCTGGAACCTGAGGCCACCTGATCTGAGGCTACGCTGATATCTCCGAGAACATCGCTCAAGGAAGAGACGATGTTGTTCAGGGAATTCTTGATTTCCACAAAATCTCCCCTGAAATCGGTGGTGACTTCCAAATCCAAATCTCCATCGGCGACGGCGGCAAGGGTATCCGAGATTTCTTCCACATAGGTGACCAGATTCTGAATGGTCTCATTCATGGCGTTCTTGATTTCTTGGTGATCTCCCTGATAACTGCCTTCCATAATTTTCGCGAACTCTCCGCCGTGGCGACTGACATCGGCGCGATTAGAGAGATCGCCTTCTACGGCGGCAGTGGTCATTTTCTCTGCATCTTGAGTCAAATTAGACAGGGCTTCTTTCACTTCGGCAATGCTCTGGCCTATGGCCTGGAACTGTTCGCTGACTTCGGCTGTGTATTCGTCGGCATTGGCGATGTTCAAGTCAAACTCCAGATTTCCGCCGGCGAGGAGCTTAAGGTTGTTTTCCAGCCTGTGAACTTCGGTTTCCGTGTAATTCCTGACGCGAATGATTCCTGTGAGGTCGGTGACCACTTCCACAAAACCAATGTTCTGGCCATTTTTATCTTTAAGGTAGGCGGTATCTTGTTTGTTGTTCTTGCCGCCCCACTCGAAGAAGGTCTCTCCTTCGCCCTTTTCCACAAGTCTCTTGATACCGCAACCTTCCGTATTGCAGATGTTTGCGCCTGCGTGCCAGCAGTCCATGCCATAAGCTTCTTCCCGAGTTTTGACGACCCCCTGTTCCACCATGACTTTTTCAAAGGCGCTGTTGAACAGGGTCCATTTCATATCCATATCGGTAACATGGATGGGGAAGGGAATAGAATCGATGATGGCCTGATACCAGACGGCCTTGTCTACTACGGTATCTAGGGTTTGGTTGACGCCTTCGATGACTTTGCGGAAATCTCCCAAGTGCTTGTTTTCGTCCGCGCGGACTTCAAAATCTCCTTGGATAGCACCGTCTGAAAGCATTTTTGTGTCTGCTACCAACAACCCTACAGCGGCGATACAGCGGTTTAGGCTGTTTTTCAAATCGTTGAATTCTCCGTTGAGCTCTTTGTTTATCGGAGTAGGGATATCTCCCTTACTGATGGCATCCATATTGTCAGCGGCCAGACGGAGAGGATTCACTACGGCATCCATGGTTTCGTTGAAGCCGGCTATGATTTGGCGATAGCCGCCGCTGAATTTTTCGTCATTCCCTCGTTCGCCCAACTTGCCGGCAACGGCAGAAACTGTCATTTTTTCGGCCTCTTGGACAAGTTCGCGAAGAGTTTTAATCACAAATACTATGCTCTTTCCCAGCACATCCTTTTCGGAACGGGGGGTGAGCTCTGTGGAAAGGTCTCCTGCCGCCAGGGCATCGGCAACGCCGGCCTGGAGCTGCATGTTTTCTGCAATGTCGGCAAAACCTCTGCTCAGAAGTCCGACTTCATCGTTTCTGCCGAGGTACTTCTTTTCCATGTGCAAGTCAGTGTCTCCTAGGACCAGGAGCTTCGATTTTTCGGCAATCCCCCTTAACGGGAGAGCAATGATTTTACGTATGATAAGATAGGTAATCAAAATAAGGAGGGCACTGGTAACTGCAATCATCGCGCCCATGATGGGAATGAGTTGATTGATTTTGGCAATTTGCTCGTTCATGGGGAAATCTGTACCTACCACGCCAACCACGTTGCCCTTGGAGTCCAGAATAGGGGCAAAACCTGAAATTAGAATGCCATAACCGGGGCCATAATCCTGAGGCTCGGTATAACGACCCACGCCGTCCTTAAAGACAAGCTCTGTCTGTTCGGCATAGATATTCTTGGGGTCGGTATATCCCAAATACCCCCAAGCTGTTTGATCTTCTCCCTCGAGATAACCGGAAATGATAAGCTTGTAATTCTCCCCTGCGTCTGCCAAGGAGTACACGTACTCGGGACCGTTCCGCTTCTTCATTTCACTCATGGTGGCTTTGACGGTTTCAAAATATTCATCGGTAACGCCGGTTTGGTCGTATTCGACAAATTTGTCTCCATCGATGCCGGAGGCAATAGACTGGGCGGCTCCCAGCGCTTTTTCTCCGGTAAGCTGAATGGAATTATCCCGGTATGCGAAATAGCAAAAAATGCCGATGGCTAAAGTACTGACCAGAACGGAACACACTACAATCAAAGACACCTTTGATCCTAGGGATCCGACCTTCCTTTCCTTGTTTTCCATAAGACCCACTCCTTTTATCAAACATCAAAAAAATGTGCGAAAAACGATAATTTTATAGGACTTTATATCGCTGTGAACGGAGAATAAACAAGGGGGTATTTTTTATGCTAATAATATCGCGGATTGCAAAAGTATTTTTTAAATAGTGTCACAAAACGTGATTTTTAATCGTTATATATAGTGACAGGGAAAGTAATTTTAGAAAGCAAAAGACTAATTGAAAAATTAGCGAAAAAGGGGAACAGGATGAATAAGGAAGGAATAAACTATTATTTGCTTGGTATTTCGTTGATTCTTGCAGCGGATTCGTTCGAGCAATTGGCGACAAATATGCCTTTGATAGTGGCGGGATTCGGATTGTTTTTCGTGGGCCTGGGATTCTGGACATCGTTGCCAAACAAAATTGAATAATTTATCTCGCATGACTACTCCGGCATCGACTCGCGACACAAATCACTTTTTCAGAAAAGATAGCCGTGAGGGGCTCGAACCCTCTGCACCCTGATTAAGAGTTAGCAACACACATCGAATTATTTTAAGACTCCCAACGAAACGCTTAAATTCCAACAATTTAGAGCGTTTTTTCATATACCCCGTAAAAAAACTGCGGGAATCAGTAACTCTTGAAAAAATAGAAAAGGGATGGCAAAAACATGGTAAGTGTCAAATTATGCACACATAGAATTGCACAGTAAAATATGAGAGAATTGCCTTGGATATTCAAGGCAATTGTGGGGACGACGGGAGTATTGCTTATTTAAATCAATTGAACAATAAGGTTATTTTGCGACATTTGCGCAAAATCGAATAATAAAATTGACTTGTGGGCATGATGACGGTATAATTTAATTGCGATTTTGCATAAAAATTGCAGAATGGAGGCAAATAATATGATTTTAAAATTCAAGACAAAGAATTATAAATCCTTTATTGATGAGGCTGTGTTTTCCATGACCGCCGCGCCTAAACAAACGGGGTTAGACTATAGTTTGTTGGTTAACAAAATAAAAGGAAAAGGCGTAAAGGGATTGTGCTCATCGGTTATATACGGTCCAAATGCATCGGGTAAAACCAATATAATAGGCGCTATGGATACGTTCAGAGCTATTGTTCTTAGGGGCCATATTCGTAATTCGGAAGATCAAGCCTCTCCAAATCAAGCTTCAAGTGCGTTGGAATTGATCCCTAATAATACGGCAAAATGTTCAGAGCCTGTTTTATTTTCTATAGAGTTCATAGAGAATGATTTGTTGATTCATTATGAAGTAAGCTTGGACTTAGGATGCTTTTTAGATAACGAATACACAAGAAAAGTTTTACGAGAAGAGCTCTACGTAAATAATGAAAAGATATTTATCAGAGGTGAGAATCTGTCCTTTGGACCGTTTAAGAATATAAACAAATTCTTAGCTGATGGCATTTATAGAAATGAAGATAGCATCATCGAAATATCAAAAAATAGTTTAAATGATGAAGAACTGTTTTTAGTGAATGGGTTTAAGCTCATAATTAGCCAGAGCTTTGTTAAACTGATAACTAATTGGTTTACTAATAAGTTTATGGTCATCTATAGAGCGGATTCACTGCAACTCATCAAACGATTTGTCGACCCACAAAAACAGACTGTTTATGTAGAAAAGACAACAAATAATGCGGCAAAGCTATTTGGAATCAATTCAAATGCATTGGGATATGTTGTTAGTGACGATGAAGCTGATGCTAAGCTTTTTTCCATTTTTAAGAACATTAATGATCAAAAAGATGCAATTGTAGCCGCAGATGCGTTTGAGTCTTACGGAACGATTCGTTTCGTAAACATGTTTCCTTTAGTAATAAGAGCCATTTTAACAGGCGGCACTTTAGTGGTTGATGAATTTGATGCATCCATCCATCCAATGGCGCTGATGAGTATCATTAATGTATTTCACAATGATGAGATTAACGTTAACAATGCACAGCTGATATTTAATACACACAATCCAATATTCTTAAACTCTAACATCTTTAGAAGAGATGAGATAAAGTTTGTAGAACGAGACGATGACAACAATAACAGCGTATTATACTCCTTGTCTGATTTTGGAACTACCGGTGAAAAGGGTGTTAGAAAGCACGAAGATTACATGAAAAACTATTTCATTAGCCAATATGGTGCGATAAAAGATATTGATTTTACACCAATCTTTGAGGGATTAATCTCGAAAGGAAGAGAGGTGTAGAAATGGCGAACTTAAAGCAAACGAAGAAATACTATTTCAGTGTTGAAGGTGAGACTGAACAATGGTATTTAAAATGGCTGCAGAACCTCATAAATGAAACTCTTGATTCTGCGCTTAAGGTTTCTTTTGATTGCCCTGTTCAGAAGAATCCAGTAAAACGCGCTAAATCAATCGTCGTGACAGGAAAAACTGATATATATCATATTTCTGATTATGAAAGTGATGAAGATGTCCATGTAAAAGAATTCAAAGAAACAATGGACAATATGAAACAAGCAAAAGGTTTAGGTAAGCAGATAAACTATAAATTTGGTTATTCAAACTTGACTTTTGATTTATGGATTGTATTGCACCTATCTAATTGCAATGGCTCATTAATTCATAGAAGACTTTACTTGTCACATATTAACCAAGCTTATGGAGAACATTTTGAAAACATGGATGAGTACAAACATGAAAACAATTTCAAAAGAATCTTAGGTCGGTTAACTTTGCAAAATGTAAAAGATGCCGTTGATCGTTCAAAGCAGATTATGAAAAGAAATGAAGAAAACGGTTATGCGTTGCAAGAATATAAGGGGTATAAGTATTACAGAGAAAATCCAGCATTAGCAGTAGGGGAAGTTATTGAAAAAGTCTTAAAAGATTGCAAATTAGTTTAGCAAACCGCATATTTGTTTTGGGAAGGGTTGTATAAAGAAGTCTTAGAATAAGTTCCGTGAGGGGCTTCGCAGCTTTTGCCTTTTCTTTGGAAAGCAAAATCTGCCGTTCTGCGCCTGCCGCAGGGCAGGCTTGAACCGCTCCCTGCGAAAACGTCACCGACGTTTTTATGATCAAAGACTATGCGGGACGCCCTTTCGGGTTCTCGCCGCCTTGAATTTAAACTGAGATTTGAAAACACGCCGTGAGGGGCTTCACATCTTTTGCATTTTTCATTTGCAGGCAAAATCTGCCGTCCTTCGCCCACGCAGGGGCTCGGACCGTCCCGCTAAAAACCGTCCGCGACGGTTTTCTGAGCAAAGACTACGCGGGACGCCCTTTCGGGTTCTTGCCCCTCACTCCGCACGCAAAACAAAACGCCCCACGAAATCGTGAGGCGTTTGTGTTTTGGTACTCCAAACGTACTATGAGACAATGTCGTCTGCGGTACGTAATTTGCAATCAACATGATAGGTGGACTTGCGGCCTGAAACTTTGTAGTGCAACGGAATCGGATCATTGAAATGTTTGAAATAAACATCAACGTCGTGATTCTTGTAAAGCACAATTTTGTTCAGGATATCCCTGTAGAGCTTTTCGTTATAATCTTCTTGTTTCAAAATCAACTGAACGCATTCAATCAATTTTGAAAAATTGTCCGTTGAGTTTTTGAGTACAGCAGCTTCGGCTAAAAGCTTTTCTTTATGAGAATTTAAGGAGTCGATTTTGTGTGTGTACACTTCCTTCATAGTAGCCAGTTCTGCAGAGGTAATCTTTTCGTCAAGATAAAGATCAATAAGGCGGGCTTTCTTTTCGGTGGCCTTGTCGATTTCCCTCTCAATTTTAGGCAGGGGACTTTTGCAATCAGGGATTTTTGAAACGGCATTCAGTTTGTCGGTGATCGTCGCAAGCAGAGTATCTTTATTAATTAACACGGATTCCAGTGCAACGCGAACACATTCGAGTAACGCAAGATCATTAACAAGTGAACTGTCACATCCAAATCCCGCTTTCTGCGACGGCCCATAAACGTAAGCCTCTTTACAATGCCAATACCTGTTTGCGCTGCGATCTTTATTGTATATAGATCTTGATACGCAGCCTGAATCGCATTCTCCGCACTTGACTTTCCCTGAAGCCCAAAACCGATTTGAATAATGTGTGTTATCTTGTACCAGCAAGTTTCGCCTTTCGACTTCGGCCTGTACCTTTAACCAGGTTTCTCTGTCAATAATAGCTTCGTGATGATCCTGCAGGCACTGAATGTTTTCTTCCTTATTAGCAACTGTTTTATGATCCAAATAATTTGGCGTAATCCGCTTTTTGATCTTAAGATCCCCGCAATATTTTTCGTTCGTCAGTATCCGGGATATTGCAGTTTTTGACCAACGC
>JAQUUY010000065.1:0-3517 GCA_028693645.1 Eubacteriales bacterium
ACTCCGTGGAGTCCGCCGGAAACCTTATATCCTCCGCCGCCAAATTTACCGCCGGCATGGAGAACGGTGTGGATTACTTCTACGGCCGGTATCTTGAGTTTGGGATGAAGATCGACCGGCATTCCTCTGCCGTCATCTTCGACGACGATAGAATTGTCGTTTTGTATCACTACGCTGATATTTTTGCAATATCCGGCGAGCGCTTCATCGATGCTATTGTCTACAACTTCATAGACCAGATGATGCAAGCCCTTGGGTCCGGTTGTCCCGATGTACATTCCCGGTCTTTTACGAACCGGATCAAGACCCTCGAGTACTTGAATCTGTTCTGCATTATATTGTTGCTGTTTCACGTCTGGCGCCGTCATAAACCATCCTCCTATATGTGATCTTGTTCTTTTTAACACTCAAGCGATCTACAAGGTAAATCGCTGTTGTTTAAAAGAATGTTATTTCTACTGTCTTGACGTAATATTATAACGCCCTTTTTCCTTTTTTTCAAGGTTTTTGGAAAAAGAGGATTCCGGCGGTTTTGCTTGTGGACTTCTGTTTTCCTCTCCCTGTGTATGAACCCGAAAGTGCTTATTTTTTCTTTCTTTCTTTTTACTCTTGCCTGTGGATAACTTTTTTTGTATTATATAGGGACACAGAATATGAGACATTTTCAATAGAGGGCAATTATAATGAATGAACTAGAACAATCTTGGGAAAAAGTCCTGGACCTTTTAAAGCCAAAGACGACTCCTGTTAGTTTTGATACTTGGATCGACCCGCTGACTCCCTTTCGTTTAGATCGGGAGCGCGGCACCTTATATTTGATTTCCGGAGACGGAATCGGCAGGAATCTTCTCGAAGATCGCTACAAAGGCTTGATCGAAGAGGCGATGCGCGAGACCTTTGGGGTCAAGCTCAACGCTGTCTTTATGGATTCCGATCAAATGGAAAAAGAAAAGGCGGACAAAGAAAACACCCTTTCTCACACCTTTACAGACGAGCTTTACCTGAATCCAAAATATGTTTTTTCGACCTTTGTCGTTGGCAAAAACAATTATTTTGCGCATGCGGCTTCTCTTGCTGTGGCAGAGATTCCTGCGAAAAATTACAACCCGTTGTTTCTTTATGGGGCTTCCGGCCTTGGAAAGACACATTTAATGCACGCCATTGGGCACCACATTCTAAGGAATATCCCTTCTTTGAAGGTTCTTTATGTCTCTTCGGAAATGTTTACGAACGAGTTAATTAAAGCAATCCGAGAGAACAAGACCGGCGAGTTCAAAAACAAATACCGCAACATCGACGTCCTTTTAATCGATGACATACAGTTCATTGAAAAGAAGGAAAGCGTGCAGGAAGAAATCTTCCATACCATCAACACCCTTTACGATGCCGGAAAGCAGATCATTTTATCCAGCGATCGCCCTCCGAAAGAAATCGCCACCTTAAACGAAAGGCTGCGTTCTCGTTTTGAATGGGGCCTGATTGCAGATATTCAGCCGCCTGATTTTGAAACGCGTGTTGCAATCCTCTGTAAAAAAGCTGAAATTGAAGATATGCAGGTTAACGAAGATTTCCTCGAAGTAATCAAGGTCATCGCCGAAAAAATCCAGTACAACGTTCGTGAACTGGAAGGAGCATTTATCCGCGTTGTTGCGTATGCCTCACTTACCGGCCAAAAGATTACCCGCGATCTTGCAAAAGAAGTATTAAAAGACGTTTTTTCTATGAACGATCGCTTTATTACACCAGCCATCGTGAAAAAATATGTCTGTCGACACTTCAATATCAAGCAAAATGACATGGAATCCGCAAAGAGATCAAGAGATCTTGCTTTTCCGAGACAGATTGCCATGTATATCTGCCGCGATATGACAGATCTTTCCCTTCCCAAAATAGGGGAAGCGTTTGGAAACCGGGATCATACCACTGTCTTGCATGCCTGTGATAAGATTTCCGCAGAGATTCGTCTCAATGAATCCTTAAAAAATGTCGTTCTTTCTCTCGAAGATGCCATCCGAGATGATTGATCAAATAAAAAAAGTTTTCCCACCCCAAATTACATGTTTTAAACAGGGCTTTTTGGATAGAAATATTGCTATTTCTTTTATCCACAGAAGTTATCAACATATCCACAGCCCCTACTACTACTACTACTACAAAAACGTTAAAAAAAGAAGGAGGCCACGCTATGAAATTCTCCTGTAACCAACAACTTCTCTCCAAGGCTTTAAATACGGTGTCCAAAGCAGTGACGTCAAGAACAACAATTCCTATTTTAAAGGGAATTCTTCTTGAAGCAACAGCAGACGGGTACTTGAAGCTTGCTGCGTCGGACTTGGATTTGAGTATTGAAAAAAAGATTCCTGTGACAGTGAACGAAGAGGGCTCTGTTGTAGTATCCGCTAAATTATTCATCGATATCATTAGAAAACTTCCTGCAGAAGAAATAGAAATCGAAGAGGAAGAAAAAAACAATATCATCGTGAGATGTTTGTCCTCTGAATTTAATATCGTTGGACAAGCAGCAGATGAATTTCCTCATATCGGAGCAATCAAGGAAGAAAAGAAAATAACAATCGAAAAAGAACTATTAAGAGATATGATAAAGAAAACGGCGTTTTCCGCAAGTATCGAAGAATCAAAAGGAATCATTGTCGGAGTTCTTATAGAAATAGAAGAAGAAAGTCTTACCATGGTAGCACTTGACGGATTCAGAATGGCTGTTGCAAAAGAAGCGGTCAAAAACGATGAAAAAAGAAAAATTATCATTGCGGCAAGAATATTGAATGAAATAAGCAAAATTCTTGCAGAAGATGAAGATAAAAAACAAGCAGATTTGATTCTTGATGACAAAAAAGCTGTTTTTGTTCTCGAAGATACAAGAGTAGTTTCGAGATTATTAGAAGGAGAATTCATCAAATACAAAGATGTTCTCCCAAAAGAATATCAAAGCAGACTAAAAGTAAATAAAGGAGAACTCGCTGATAGTATTGACAGAGCCTCCTTGATGGCAAGAGAAGGAAAAAGTAATCTGATCCGCATGAATCTCTACAGAGATAAAATTATCATTACTTCCAGATCCGAAGAAGGAAAAGTAAAAGAAGAAGTTTTTGTAGAAAAAGAAGGAACAGATCTCGAAATCGGATTCAACGCAAAATATATCTCTGATGTATTGAAAGTCATTGAGGATGAGGAAATTTATATGGAATTCAATACAGGGGTAAGCCCTTGCTTGATCAAACCGATTGAGGGAGAAAAATTCGAATATCTCGTTCTCCCCGTTAGAATATCAGCAAATTAGTAAAATGTATTTTAAAGAGATAAGTTTAAATAATTTCAGAAACTACAAAGAAGAAAAGATTCTTTTTCATCCAAGGGCAAATTTGATTGTAGGAATGAATGCCCAGGGAAAAACAAATTTATTGGAAAGTCTTTCTCTGATGAGCCTTGCAAAATCGTTTCGAACAGCGAGCGATATTGAAATGATAGGCTTTGAACAAGATTTTTGCCGAGCCAAAGC
>JAQUUY010000065.1:3617-7556 GCA_028693645.1 Eubacteriales bacterium
GAGCTCGAATTGATCAGAGAGGAAAAGGGAGAAGATGCCGTCCTTCTTCTTGACGACGTCCTGTCCGAGCTTGATGAACAAAGGCAAAAATTTCTGCTTAATTGTTTTTCAACAGTGCAACTTTTTATCACAGCGGCAGAGATCAATGATTCGATTTTAAGCGACCTTCCCGAGTGCCGTATCATTGAAATACAAAAGGGAACAGCCACTTGCGAGGACAGAAAAAAGGTTTGACAGCAATCTGCATTGAATGTATAATTACAAAGCGATTGTTTAGAAATATATCGATCATAAGGAGGTGTAACAGATATGAAACAGACTTTCCAGCCTAAGACAAGGCAAAGAAGCAAAGAACATGGCTTCAGAAAAAGGATGAGTACAAAAAACGGTAGAAATGTTTTGAAGAGAAGAAGACTGAGAGGAAGAAAATCTCTCACAGCATAGAGACCGCAAACGTGGTCTTTTTGTTTCGAAAGCAAGAGGAAAACCATGCTGAAAGCGAACGTGCTGCGAAAAAAAGGAGATTTTTCACGTCTATACAACAAAGGAACTTCGGTTGGAGAACGTTGCCTTGTTTTGATTTACAAAGAAAACGGCCTTGACATCAACCGAAGAGCGTTCTTAGCAAGCAAGAAAGTTGGCAGCAGTGTTTTGCGCAACAGGGCCAGACGACTACTGAGGGAAAGCTATAGTGAAGTGGAAAACGACATTAAAAAAGGCTATGACCTTATTTTTATTGCCCGAAAAACGATTATCGATTTGAAATGTGCGGATGTGAAAAAATCTCTTGAAGCCGCAATCAGAAAAGGAAAACTAAACCAAAATCAAAAACAAAAGATCAGGTGAAACGTATGAAAAGGATCCTTATAATATTGGTCAGAGGATATCAAAAAATAATTTCACCGCTATTTCCGCCGACTTGTCGGTTTTACCCCACATGTTCGACGTACTTTATTCAAGCTGTGGAAAAGTATGGTGCATGTAAGGGAACCTTTATTGGAATGAAAAGAATTTTGAAGTGTCACCCTTTCCACCCGGGAGGCTATGACCCTTTGAAATGAACTGGAGGATAAGGAATGACCACCTACGAAAAAGTAATGTCTGTCATCGCTGAGCCGATGGGATGGTTGCTGTCGTTTATGTATGACTTTTTTGGAAACTACGGAATCACTCTTATTGTTTTCACCCTTTTTGTTAGAGCTTGCCTTTTCCCCTTGTATGCTGCACAGATTAAGAGTTCGTCCAGAATGAAGGACGTTCAACCTAAAATGCAGGCAATACAGAAGAAGTATGCAAACGACAAAGAAACCCTCAACATGAAACTCATGGAACTCTACAAGGAAGAAAAGTTCAACCCGATGAGTGGTTGTCTTCCTATGTTGATCCAAATGCCGATTATTTTTGCACTTTTTGTATTACTCAGAAATCCGATGACTTTTATTGATGATCCCTCCATGTTGATGGGTGTTCATGAGAGTTTCTTTTGGGTTCCTGATCTTTCACAGCCTGATCCGTGGCTTTTGCCCATCGGTGCAGGAATCGCCACCTTCTTCTCTTTTTCCATGACACAAGCAATGAGTCCGACACCCGACGTGGGCGGAACGGCCGGCATGATGAAGATGATGAAGTACTTTTTCCCTATCATGATCGTTTGGATGGGAAGATCTTTCCCCGCAGGATTGGCTCTTTACTGGTTTATAGGAACTCTGTTTATGATATGTCAGACGTTTGGAATGAACAAATGGAAAGCAAAAAAAGCAGCTGCTGCGGATAGCACCGCAAAAAGCAAAGCTTAATAGGAGGAAACAGGGAATGGATTATTCAGAAAAGTGGGGCAGAGACGTTGAAGAAGCCGTCAACCTTGCCCTGGTAGATTTAAGATTAGAAAGAGAGCAAGTGGAAGTCGTTGTTTTGGAAGAACCCTCAAAAGGCTTTTTCGGAATCGGATCAAAGCTTGCAAAAGTAAGAGTACAGAAATGTTCGGGAGATGCAAAAAAAGCATCGCAGGCTCCGACCTTTACACCGGCCCCAGCGCCGACCTTTACGCCGGCACCAACACCGGCTCCGGTAAAAGAACAAGCCCCTGCAATAAAAGAAGCACCTGTAAAAAAGGAATATAAAGAAGAAAAAAGAGAAGTACCGGCGCAGCCAAAGGCTGAGGCAAAAAGCGAACCCAGACCAAGGGAAGAGCATTCTGCAGCAAGCAGCACAAATATCCGTATCAGACCGGAGAACCTCCAAGAAGTAACGGACGAACCGGCACTTGCTTTCTTAAAGGAAGTAACCGAAAAGATGGGTCTTGAACTGAGCGTCAAAGCAATGGCGAATGAAGAATGTCTTTTCTTTGATATTTCAGGAAAAGATTCCGGAAGCATCATCGGCAAAAGAGGCCAAACACTTGATTCCATCCAGTATTTGACGAGTCTCGTTGTAAATAAGGATTCCAACAAATATACGAGAGTCATTGTAGACGCCGAAAACTACAGACAAAAGAGAGAAAAAACACTCGAGCAGCTTGCCAATCGCCTCGCAGATAAAGTGAAGCGGACAGGGAAGAGCGTTCGTCTTGAGCCAATGAATCCGTACGAAAGAAAAGTGATCCATGCCACTCTGCAAAAGAACCCGGCAGTCACCACAAGAAGCGAAGGTGAGGAGCCATACAGAAGGGTTATCATCGAGCAAAAATAAGCGACCTTAAACCTGCGGCTTCGGCCGCAGGTTTTTTTAAATCTTGACAAGAAGGAAGTTGAGCGCGACGGACGTAGAAGCGTTCTGTTAAATATATTAAGAACACATATATTAATAAAATAAATTAAGTCGTTTTGTTCACAGCTTAAGAAATAATAAGCGAAAAGGGATGGAACGAACAAAAGCTTTAAATTGCAACGAAAAATCAAAGTATGCCGTAATGCGGATTGTAAAATAAAAAATGAATGGCATTGTTTTTAAAAAAATAAATACTTAAAAAGGAGCAGGTGCCGGGCTTGCTTCGAAAAACAAAAGAGGAGTACGAATCATGGAAGAAACGATTGCGGCAATCGCGACGGCGTTTGGAGAAGGCGGAATCGGAATTGTCAGAATCAGCGGGGAAAAGTCGAAAGAAATTCTGGAAACGATCTTTAAACCGATTGGAACGACAAAAGAAACGTCAATCGTTAATAGACGATTAATATATGGTCATATCGTTCATCCAAAAGAAGGCAGCGTCATTGATGAGGTGCTGGCCGTTTTTATGCCCGGACCGGCATCGTATACTTGTGAGGACGTTGTTGAGATTCAATGTCATGGCAGTGTCATTGCACTCGGCAAGATTTTTTCACTTGTTTTAGCGCAAGGGGCAAGGATTGCGGAACCCGGAGAATTTACAAAGAGAGCGTTTCTGAACGGACGCATTGATCTCTCACAAGCAGAAGGCGTTATAGATTTGATTCGTGCAAAAACAGATAAAGCCTTTGAAACCGCGCTTGCTCAGATGGAAGGTGGAATTTCCGCGCTGGTGAGAGAATGCAGGGCGGCGTTGACGGATCTCTTGGTTCAAATTGCGGTAAATATTGACTATCCCGAAGAAGATATAGAAGAAATGACCTATGAAAAACTGTTGCTTGGGACAGAAGAAATCTTAGAAAGAGTGCAGAAGCTGCTTTCCACTGCGGAAACAGGAAGAATGATCCGAGAGGGTCTTCGTGTCACGATTGTTGGACGTCCTAATGTCGGAAAATCATCTTTGATGAACGCCCTACTAAGGGAATCTCGCGCTATTGTAACGAATATTCCCGGGACGACAAGAGATACGATAGAGGAAGTCTTGAGCCTTCGGGGGATTCCGGTCTATCTGACAGATACCGCAGGAATCCATGAAACGGAGGACTTGATTGAGCAGATAGGGATCGAAAAGAGTAAAGAAGCCTTTCAGAAAGCAGATCTCATTTTATTTATGAT
>JAQUUY010000066.1:0-3038 GCA_028693645.1 Eubacteriales bacterium
GCCCCGCCCCGCTGTTTGCTCGGAGTAGGTAACTTGTCAAAAAGTCCGCGTTTCCATACCCCATCGCTTCGTCAGAAATCCTCAGAGTAGGGAAATCGAACAAATCATCTTGCATGCCTACTCCGCCCTCGCCCCGCTGTTTGCGCGGAGTAGGTAATTTGTCAAAAAGTCCGCGTTTCCATACCCCATCGCTCCGGCAAAAATCCTTGGAGTAGGAAAAACGGACAAATCATTTCGCGTGCCTACTCCGGCCCCGCCCCGCTGCTTGCTCGGAGTAGGTAACTTGTCAAAAGTCCGCATTTCCATACCCCATCGCTCCGGCAGAAATCCTCGGAGTAGGAAAATCGAACAAATCATCTCGTATGCCTACTCCGGCCTCGCCCCGCTG
This sequence comes from Eubacteriales bacterium, assembly GCA_028693645.1. GTDB lineage: Bacteria > Bacillota > Clostridia > Peptostreptococcales > Anaerovoracaceae > STD2-154. The sequence continues at coordinate 389 of JAQUUY010000066.1, forward strand.
CTTGCTCGGAGTAGGTAATTTGTCAAAAAGTCCGCGTTTCCATACCCCATCGCTCCGGCAGAAATCCTCGGAGTACGCATACAGACAAATCATTTCACCGTGCCTACTCGCGACTCCGCAGCTCGGAGAGTCGGAGTAGGTAACTTGTCAAAAAGTCCGCGTTTCCATACCCCATCGCTCCGTCAGAAATCCTCGGAGTAGGGAAATCGAACAAATCATCTCGTATGCCTACTCCTCTCTCACTCCTTGACTGGCTCGGAGTAGGCAAATTAAAAAAAATACAAAATATTACATAAATATCGCTTGATATGTCAATAAATGTAAGCTATAATGAGTACAGAACATATCTTGGTAAACGTATCCCCCTTTCGAATGAAAAATAGCCGGCAAAGACGACGCTCCGGGGTGAGTCCAACAAAGCACTCACCCCGGTCTAACCGGCCAGCGGAATCGGTGCCTTGCGCTCCGATAAAAAAGCAAAGGAACATAACCGCCGTGAAGGAATTGCAACAGACTTTGATAGCACAGAGAGAATACCACGAAAGGTTGCTTGTCGACTTTGAAAAAGAATATTTGTTGTTGCCGCCCGGAAATTTGCTGCGGGAAAAACATAAAAATCATTTCCATTATTTTTTGTACGTCGAGAATCGGCAAAAAAAGTATTTATCAAAAAAGGAAACGGCCTTGATTGGGCAGTTGCTACGGAAGCGGTTTCTAAAAAAATCGATACCCCAACTGCGGCGAAATCTCCGCGCATTGCACAGTGCTGTGAAGGCATGTGGAAAAATTGTCGAGCCGCTTTTCGAAACATACGAAGAAAGCGAAATGATTTTCGCGGTCCACAAAGGGCAGAATTCCTCAAATAGCAAACATTCCAAAGAGGAAAGAGCTTGGCTGGCAGCCTCGGGCAAAAAGAACAGCTACTATCCGGAAGGACTTTTGCATTTGACGGCGAACGGCGAAAAAGTTCGTTCTAAGTCAGAGGCGCTCATTGCCGGGCTCTTGCACAGCTATCATATTCCCTACAAGTACGAAGAGGAATTGATGTTGGAAGAACGGATCTATTACCCTGACTTTACGATCCGCCGGCCAAAAGACGGTAAAATTTTCTACTGGGAGCACTTTGGATTGGTCGAAGATCCCGAATATGCAAGAAAAATGGACCGAAAGCTTTCGGATTACAGACAAAGCGGTATTGCACAATGGGACAATTTGATTGCCTCTTACGACATGGCGGGGGCTATTGACATACAAATAATACAAAATATTGCGAAAGCGTTTCTTTTGTAATCATTGATTTTTGCTTTACACCCCATTCTTCCCCTCTTATAATTTGTAGATTTCTACTCCCTGCTTCGGCAGAAGGTGGTTTGTCGAGAGTAATCAGACGAAAAGCAAGGAAATGAGTGAAAAAAGCTGAAAAACCTTGCTTTTCAAGCGCTAACTGCTGATTTCGGATTCGTGTCGCTCCAGCCTACATCGCCTCGAGCCTTCTTAATCAAAAGCTTGTTTCCCGCACCATCCCGTGATAAAATGTAGTTTGGAATATGCGATCTTCACAGGGGGTGGGGATCCATGAATCGCGAATCATTTTAAGGATAGAGAAGGGGAGAATAACATGATTAGAGAATCAAACAAGAAAAAAAGCATAAAGCAGGGAATGGCGGGGCTTCTTGCCGCGGCCATGGTACTGACGAGCCTTGCGGGCGGAGGGTATGCCCTCGGTGCCAAAAGTCCGGTTTATGCATTGGACTCAGCAACGGCAAAATCCGTTGCCACCACAGAACTTAAACCAACCAGCACCCTTTATGCCGCGACAACTACTACACCTGCAACAACAACGCCGACTCCCGCCGCGATAAAAACAGCCGTGACGACGTTTGGCGGAGAGACAATCAAACTTTCGTTAGCGCAGGCGGTCACTCGTATGCAGACCTTGGGAAGCGATGCCGAGACGGCGCTCCTCAACAAGCAGTCGGACGAGTCCATTGCCAGAGGCTACAAAGAAACCGTTTCGGCATATTATGATGCCCAAAGCACAAAGCAGATTGAAAGCAAGGTCGCCGCACTTCGCAAGGAATTTGCGCTCAGCCAGACTGACGGCAACTACAAAGCCGAACTCAACAGCATCGAAGCCAAGACTGTCGAGCTGTATTACGGCCTGCTTTTGGCAGAAGAAAACTTGAAGGTGACCAAAGATAATCTGACCAATCAGAAGGCCATCTATAACAATACATTGAAAAAATTCAAGCTCGGAACGGTCGCAAAAATCGACACGCTGACCGCCCAGACCGCCGTACTCAAAGCAGAAAACGAAGTAGCGAAAGCGGAAAGCGACCTTGCCGCAGCGAAGATGAATTTTAATTTACTGCTCGGATATGACCTCATGCAGCAAGTTACGCTCACAGATACACTCAAACAGGTCGCGGCCCCCAAAGGCAACCTGACAGAGTGGATTGACGCTGCCGTTAAAAACAGAAATGAAATCAAAGGCACCGTCTTTGGCGCCAACGTTTTGAATGTGATACTTGAAAACATGAAATTGACCACCAACCAGAGCTCCTCAACTTATTGCAAACAAAAGGTAGCGTATCTGGAAGCCAAAAAAGCTGCCGATGATGCACCCGCGCAGATTGAAATGGATATCCGC
>JAQUUY010000066.1:3138-7482 GCA_028693645.1 Eubacteriales bacterium
GATACTTGAAAACATGAAATTGACCACCAACCAGAGCTCCTCAACTTATTGCAAACAAAAGGTAGCGTATCTGGAAGCCAAAAAAGCTGCCGATGATGCACCCGCGCAGATTGAAATGGATATCCGCGTCCAAGTCATGGGCTTAGCAAACAAAGCAAAGGCCATTGAGACAGCAAAAGCCACACTGGCAAATGCCAAAGAAGGCTATCGCTTGGCCCTCATTACCTACGATGCCGGAATGAACACCCTCACCGACGTCCAAGAGGCCCAGATTACTTCGTTCCAAGCCGGACAGGCGATGAACGCGGCAATTTCGGATTACGATGTGGCAGTCAGCCAATTCGGCCATGCGATTGGCGCAGGAACCACGAGAATCAGTATTTAGAGAAAAACACCGCTGCGCACTCCTGCAAGCAATAGCATACTTAGAAAGAGCAGTGAAAATAATAAGTGTGTTTTTTTATAATAAAAAAGCACAGGTGTTTTGTAGATGAGAAAAAATGATAGAAAAAACCAAAAAATCATATACGAAGTAAGATAATCATATAGCAAGTAAGAAAAGCATATGACAACAGGAAAAAACAAATGACAAATGCAGAAAATAAGGGCGGGAAAACCATCCGGAAGGCGGCACAAACTGCGGCATTCATGGCGCTCCTCACCCTCGGAATGAAGCTTCTCGGATTTCTTCGCGAAGTCTTTATGGCCGGCTTTTTCGGAACCAGCTACATTACGGACGCCTATGTTATGGCGAGCAATATCCCCGGCATTTTATTTGCCGGGGTGTTCACGTCCGTTGCTATTTCTTATATGCCTATCTTTTCCCAGATCAACGAGAGGGAAGGGCAAGAAAAGGCCAATCGCTTTACCGCCGAAGCCATTACCCTAGTTTCCGCCATTGCCTTGGTTTTCGCCATTGTGGGAATTATTTTCTCCGACCAAATCGTGACGATTTTCGCGCATGGTTACACCGGCGAACGCGCCGAGCTCACCAGTTTTTATCTGAAAATAACCTTCTTCTATATCGTCTTTTCGGCCGCCGCAAGCCTTTTCGAAGCAAACTTGCAGTACAAGGGAACCTTCCTGAAAACCATGCTTACAGGCTATCTGCAGAGCATTTTTGTGCTACTCGCGATTATCATTAGCGCGTATTTTGGGCACTATTTCCTTGCCTGGGGACTTCTCGTCGGAAGTGCAGTGAAACTCCTTGCGCTCATGGTAATTTCTAAGGAGAGGGGCTTTGAATATAGGCCTACGCGGCATGTGGGAGATGCGGCCAAGAAGATTGTTGCGCTTGCGATTCCCGTATTTGTCGGGAGTACCGTGAACCAAGTGAATTCTTTTGTGGACAAGATGTTGGCCTCCGGGCTTTCCGTGGGCAGCGTTTCGGCGTTGAATTACGGATATCTTCTGACCAACATGATTACGGCGCTCACCATCACCATCATTGTTACGATCATCTACCCCAGACTTACCCAGGCCAAGGCCACGGACGACAACTGGAGTTTTAATGATTCCATCAGCAAAGGAACGTATATTACCGTTATTATCGGTCTGCCCTGTTCGCTTGGGGCGATGCTTTACAGCAAAGACGCGGTTCGCTTGGTCTATGAGAGGGGTGCTTTTAACGCCGCATCCACCGACCTGACGAGCGACACCTTTTTCTATTACGCCATCGGGCTGACCTTTATTGCCGTCAATGCCCTTTTGGTCAAGGTTTTTTATGCCCTGCAGGATATGCGTTCGCCCGTAATCTGCGGCATCATCGGGGCGGTTACGAATGTCGGACTAAGTCTTTTGTTGGTGGGAAGCATGCAACACAAGGGGCTTGCCCTCGGCACGAGCATCGCGGCCATCGTCAATTCTCTTTTCCTTTACATCATGTTGAGGCGCACTCATCCGGAAGTCCGTGTGATTCGCAGCATGAAAAAAATGTGCAAAATCGTTGGAGTCTGTTTTGTCTCCATTGGCCTTTCCTATCTGGTCTATCTGCCCCTTCGGGGAGAGGGAAGCCTGCGTACCATAATTGCACTCGGCGCTGCGGTGGCAGTGGCCGGCATCTCTTATCTTGTGTTTCTCAAAATAGCCAAGGTCGAAGAATTGGATCTTTTGCGCGGCATCGTCCGTCGTAAATAATACTGCGAGATGATTTGTCCGTATTCCTACTCCCACGATTTCTTGTTGAATTCTGAAAGCGCCGATTGTTCTTCTGGAAAAAATCAAGTATAATAGAGGCAGAGGTGATTCGATTGAAAAAGAAAATCAGTGAAGAAAAAATAACCCACGTGATTCGCAGTGCTACGGCATCCCTGGCGTTTGAGGGGATGAAACCAAGCCGCGAAGCCGAATATTTAGGAAGAAGATATTTGGAAAGCGATATTAGCAGCTCTGAGGCTCTGGCCCGTATCAAAGCCATGCATGCCTGCAGTTTTGGTCGTTGATATGGATCTTCACGACGGGAGCTTGCTGATTTTGAAGCAGATATCACCTTGATTCGACAATATGAGATTCAAAAAGAACACAAAGCCGAAGGAATGTTCGGTGTTGCCCATCTGAAGAGGATACACAGATACCTCTTTCAAGATGTCTACCCCTTTGCGGGAAAGTTTCGCAGAGAAGACATCGTTAAGGGTAACACCGTTTTTTATAAGTCCGAGTACATTGAAGAAAATATAGAAAGGCTCCTTTCTGAGCTAAAAAAAGACTATGATCCCCTTGCCAAATGCATTCACCACACCATTGAATAACAAATACAAAAATAGACAAGTGCAAATCCCTCTTTAATCTTGATTGGCAGCATCAGTCAAGATTAAAGAGGGAAAGTTTTTGACTTGGAAGTTAAAAACTATAAAAAATCACACACTTTTTAACTTGGAGTTTAAAAAGTTGCAATCCTAAAAATGCCGTGGTATACTTTTTTCAAAGACAGAAAGGGGCAGCCATGAAAAATAGACCAATTTACATGGGGCGACTTTTAGAGTTTCGCGACAAAAAAGTCATAAAAATAGTGACAGGCATCAGGCGCTGTGGAAAATCCACATTGCTTGCTCTTTTTGCGGAGAATTTACGAAAAGATGGAGTCGCCGAACAAAATATTATTGAAATGAATTTTGAATCCATTCGGCACAAAGATATTACAAATTATTTAGACCTATACCGGGCGATTTCGGAAAAGATTGCAAAAGAAGGCAAAACATACATTATCCTCGATGAAATTCAGATGGTAAAAGATTGGCCCAAGGCCGTCGACTCGTTTTTGGTAGATTTTGATGTGGACATCTATATTACCGGTTCCAACGCTTATTTGATGTCTTCCGCCTTCTCCACCATGCTGTCTGGGCGTTTTGTAGAGATAAAAATGCTTCCGCTGTCCTTCGCCGAATTTCTGGATTTCCATTCTTTTGGCGAAAACGAAAGTGTGGAGGGAAAATTCCAAAAATACCTTCAGTTTGGCGGGATGCCGGCGATTGCCGAGTACGATTTTCACCTGCCTCGGATCAACGATGTGCTGGAGGGAATTTATTCCACCGTTGTCCTGAAAGATATTTTGGAGCGCAATCATATCGGTGATCAGGCCTTGCTGCAAAAAATCATAGCGTTTCTTGCAGATAATGTGGGGAACATCGTATCGCCCGGCCGCATTGGCTCTTATCTTGCGGGAGAAGGAGATATCGATGAAGGGAAAGGCCGAAAAAACCCGGCAAGTAAAACGGTAGAAACATATCTTTCCCACCTTCGTGACGCCTACGTTTTTTACGAAGCAAAGCGCTATGACCTGAAAGGGAAGCAATACTTAAAGACACTTTCAAAATACTATATTGTTGACACCGGCCTTCGTAATCTTTTGCTTGGATATCGAGACATGGATCGGGGACATATTTTAGAAAACATAGTGTATTTTGAACTTTTGCGCAGAGAATACCGGGTATCCATCGGTAAAATTGGCCAGTTGGAAGTGGATTTTGTTGCCGAAAAGCCCGAACATAAAATGTACATCCAGGTCACGGAAACGCTGGCCGGAGAGGAAACCCTGAAAAGAGAATTGGCCTCTCTGCGCGGCATCCCCGACAACCATGAAAAGATAGTGCTATCTATGGATCGCAGCTTTATTACCTCTTATGAAGGAATCAAGACCATCAACATTATCGATTTCCTTTTGTCCGGTGACGGAAATCATAATTAATACTGTAAGCAAAAAGCGCAGTGCTCGTAACAAGAGTTACTGCGCTTTTCAATTTCATAGCTCCACCGAACGAGAAATACATAAATAAACAAGTGTAAATCCCTTCCTTTAGTTGACAAATGCTGTCAAAGAGGTTACTATTTTAGTGTTCAGACATTGAA
>JAQUUY010000067.1:0-5256 GCA_028693645.1 Eubacteriales bacterium
CTGCTGTTGCGTAATCTCGTAGTCTCCGACTTTTACAATCGCTTTTTGTGCTTCGGCATCTGCTTTTCCGCAAGCGGCGAAGGAAAGTGCCATGAGCAAAACAACGAGCAACGAAATCGTTTTTTTAAGTTTCATACTGTAATCTCCTTTATTTGATAGCCCTCCCAATAGAGCAGTTTGATTATATCTTAACGTATGAGCTTTGTCAAAAGAACTGTGCTTTCGGCAATGCTGTCGTTCTTTTTCATGGTGAGCTTGAGATACGGTCTTTGCCCGCCGTGTAAAAGCAAGTACATCCCATACTCGGAAACCGCGCCGGAAAGGAGTTCCGGATCAGGGCCTTTGGATTTTGCAAAGTAGAAGACCAATTTGTTCTTTTCCTTACGCACTTCTGCAATCCCTGCTTTTTTCGCCAGTGCTTTGATTTTTCCGATACTGATAAGGTTCATCGTCATTTTGGGAATATCTCCAAAACGATCGATTAATTCATCGACGACTTCTTCCGCATCTTCGTCATCTCTAATTGACGCAATCTTCTTGTACATGGTCAATTTCATGAGTTCATCATCGATGTATTCCGAAGGAATGTATCCTTCCACTCCGATATCGACAGAAATCTCTTCGTCACTGCTCACGAGGCTCGTCGTTCCCGAAAGCTCATGCACTGCATCTTCAACAAGTTTACAGTAAAGTTCGTAACCGATCATCATCATATGGCCGTGTTGCTCTGCGCCAAGAATGTTCCCGGCGCCCCTGATTTCAAGATCACGCATCGCAATATGAAAACCGGCCCCAAATTCGGTAAACTCGCGGATTGCTCTCAGTCTTTTTTCGGCCACCTCTGTGAGCATTTTATTTTTCTGATACATGAGATACGCATAAGCCATCTTGTTTGAACGCCCGACTCTGCCTCGAAGCTGGTAAAGCTGCGAGAGTCCAAAACGATCGGCATCGAGCAATACAATTGTATTTACATTAGGAATATCGATACCCGATTCGATAATCGTGGTTGCGACAAGCACATTATAGCGCTTTCCGATAAAATCGAGCATGATATCTTCCAGTTGCTTTTCATCCATTTGCCCATGCGCCGCAATGACCGAAGCAGAAGGAACAAGATTACTGATATGCGAGGCTATTTTTTGAATGCCTTTGACTCGGTTATAGATTACATAAACCTGTCCGTTTCGATCAATTTCTCGTTCGATTGCTTCTCGAATGATTTGATCATCCTGTTCTGTGACATAAGTCTGCACCGGATATCTCTCTTCCGGAGGATCTTCAATCAAACTGATGTCTCTGATTCCGACAAGTGACATGTGTAAAGTACGGGGAATTGGCGTTGCCGAAAGAGTCAATACGTCTACGTTTTTTCGAATCATCTTGATTGCTTCTTTATGCTGCACACCAAAATGCTGTTCTTCGTCGATTACAAGAAGACCCAAATCTTTAAACGCGATATCCTTTGAAAGCAAGCGATGGGTTCCTATTAAAACATCGATCTCGCCTTTTTTTGTTTTTTCAATGATGTCTTCTTTCTGTTTTTCACTTCGGAAGCGCGAAAGCATTTCTACTTTCATCGGGAAAGCCTCAAAACGTTGTTTGAAGGTTAGATAATGTTGATTGGCTAGTAACGTCGTCGGTACAAGGATTGCTGCTTGCTTCCCTTCTCCCGCACATTTAAAAACAGCACGTGCCGCAACTTCTGTCTTTCCGTAGCCGACATCTCCGCACAAGAGCCGGTCCATTGCAATAGGCCGTTCCATATCTTTCTTGATTTCTTTTACGCAACGCAGCTGATCCGGCGTTTCTTGGTAAGGAAACAGGTCTTCAAATTCGGCTTGCCAAATTGTGTCCTTGGAAAAAGCATGGCCTTGCTCAAGTTGCCGTTCTGCGGAGAGCGCGATCAGCTCTTTTGCCATGTCTTTGATTGCTGCTTTGACACGTTCTTTTGTTTTTCGCCATTCTGTTCCGCCAAGCTTACTGATTTTGGGTTCGCTTCCATCGGCTCCGGAATACTTTTGGATCATATCCATCTGATCTACCGGGACGTACAAGAAATCGCTGCCTGCATAACTAATCTTAAGATAATCCCTGCGAATCCCTTGGACTTCCATCTGTGTCGTTTCGATGAATTTTCCGATGCCGTGGTTTTCGTGGACGATATAATCGCCTTTTCTTATATCGGTAAACGCCTTGATGGACCTGCGTTCTCCAGATTCTTTCCTTTGCTTTTTATATTTTGCGGTCGCGAAAATATCTTTATCGCATAAAATAATGAGTTTTTCTTCCGGGAACTCCATTCCGCCGGATAAAAAAGCCTCTCGAAGTAGAACACTTTTTTCGAGTTTGCAACGTTCGAGAAAATCCTTCATGTTGCGAACCCTGTCTTCTGTCGAACAGGCAATGATTACATCATAGGAGAGTTTGGCACAACGCAATAACTCCGTTTCCAAAAAGTCCATTCTGCCGTTAAATACCGGGGCTTGCTTGGAATGAATTTCGATGGTCTCGAATGCGGCTTCTTCTTCAAGAAGATTTTTATGAAAAGGGGTAAGAAAAAATGATGGCTGGGTGCGGTATGCTTTTTTGAAATCATTTTCCCCGGAAAAAACGCGATAGTCTTCCGGAATAACTTCTCCGCGATCCAAGCGGTTTTTAAAATCTTCACCAAACTCTTTTTCCGTGAATTTCAACAACTCTGAGATTCTGTCGGGGTCATCGATAATTAGCGTCGAAGACGGCAACAAATAATCCCAAAGATACGCTACTTCCTCATAAAAATAAGGAATATAGTTCTCGAGATATTGAATGTTGGTGCCGGTGGATAGGTATTCGAGAATGTGCTCAAGCCGTTCTGCTAAGATTTCTCTTTTTTCACCGGACAATTTATGGCCAAATGCTTCATACGCACTTTTAATGCGCGTGGCAGCCTGTTCAAATAGGAACTCATCTCTTATGATCTGCTCGGCAGGGAGAATTCGGATTTCTTCTGCTTTATGCAAAGATCTTTGAGTGGAAGGATCAAAATAGCGGATGGAATCGACCTCGGTGTCAAAGAATTCAATACGACAAGGATACTCAAGGTCCGGCGGATAGATGTCAAGAATGCCTCCGCGAATACTGAACTGCCCCTTTGTTTCAACAAGGCTTACCCGTTCATAGCCCATATAGGAAAACTTTTTACGCAGTTGCTCCGTTTCTGCCTCTTCTCCAATCTTCAGTGAAACAGCGTGGCGACAAAAAATCTCCTTTGGGGCAATTTTTTTCACCGCACCGAGGACAGGCGCAACTACAATGCATTCCTCCCCTTTTGCAAGGGCGGTCAAAACCGTGAGGCGTTCAATCAGTCCATGGTGGCTTTTCGCATCGTATGCCATGTGTGACCGTTCTTCATCCGGGAGCAATAATATTTTTTGCTCAACAAAAAGAGGCAGATCCTCCGCGATACGCTTTGCCCTCCCATAGGATGACGTTACGATCATGGTCTGCCCACCTCTCGCGTCCGCAATCTGGGCGGCAACAGCCGCCGATCTGCTCTCCGAAATGCCTGCTATCGTAATAATTCCGGAAGTACTTGCCGCTCGTTCTTTCAGTTTTTGAAAATGCTTTCGTCCAATACTATCGATCATTCTGATCCCTGTTCTCTTTCACTTTTTCTTCTGCGGAAGTTTCTTCCTTTCTATTATACTCGTTCATCGCTACTGCGATCCCCTTTTCGACAAGACATTCCAAGGCGGCAACTGCACGGAGCACCCCGGCTTCCATGACTTCCTTTTCTTCTTTTCTGAATCCGCTTGTCACATAATCCGCAAGTTCCATTCGTCGTTCTCCGCCGATTCCTATCCTTACACGAGGAAAGCCATCTTCTGCAAGATCAAAAATAACGGAGCGCATCCCATTGTGCGTCCCGGCGCTTCCGTTTTTTCGAATACGTATTTTTCCTGCAGGCAGATCGATATCATCATAGACAAGGACAAGATGTTCTATGTCGATTTTATAATAAGAAATAACCTCTCGGACACTGTTGCCCGAGAGATTCATATAGGTCTGTGGTTTAACTAAAATGACTTTTTCACCGGCAATCAATCCTTCTCCGACCAAAGCTTTATGCTTAATCCGATTGATCTTGATCCCGTGTTTCTCTGCAAGCTGATCGACGGTAATAAATCCAATATTATGTCTGGTCTGCTCGTATTTTTTCCCGGGGTTACCGAGTCCAACGATCACATACATGGCACTAATCGAACAATCTGCTGATCGAATCGTTTGTGAAAATACGGATCATCGCTTCTGCAAACAAGGGCGCAACCGAAAGCACCTTCATTTTGTCAAGCTGCTTGTGTTCAGGCAGAGGGATGGTATTGAGGAGAATCATTTCTTTGATTGCCGAATCTTGGATTCGCTCGATTGCAGGACCGGAAAGGACGGCATGGGTGGAACAAGCATAGACTTCTTTCGCTCCCATGTCTTTCAGGGCATTTGCGGCATTGGTAATTGTGCCGGCGGTATCGATGATATCATCGACCAAAATCGCGGTCTTTCCTTCAATGTCACCAATAATATTCATAATTTCCGAAACGTTTGCTTTCGGACGTCTTTTATCAATGATGGCGATTGGAGCATCCAAAGGATGTGCCATATTTCTTGCTCTTGTTACGCTACCATGATCCGGCGAAACAACGACGAGATCATCGAGACGCATTTCTTTAAAATATTTTACGAGAATCGGCATTCCGAGGAGATGATCCACCGGGATGTTGAAGTAACCCTGAATCTGCGATGCATGAAGATCCATCGTAACGACTCGGTCTGCGCCGGCGGCGCTGATGATATCTGCAACAAGCTTCGCGGTGATGGGGTCTCTTGCTTTTGCTTTTCTGTCTTGTCTTGCATAACCATAATAGGGAATGACTGCGTTGATTCTTCCTGCAGATGCACGTTTCATCGCATCAATCATGATTAGAAGTTCCATCAAGCTGTCATTTACCGGATCGCAAGTTGATTGAACGATGAAGGTATCGATACCTCTGACCGTTTCCCAAAGATTGACCGAAATCTCACCATCACTGAATTTACTGACTGTTGCTTTTCCTAAAGGTTTTCCCATGATGGATGCGATTTCTTCTGCCAATTCCATATTGGAATTACCGGCAAATATTTTAAAATCTGCATAAGCACCGTTCTTCATTTTCAATTACTCCTCCGCTAACGCTCTTTTGATTATTTTTTCTTTTTCAGCAGGCCACTTTTTTC
>JAQUUY010000067.1:5356-7327 GCA_028693645.1 Eubacteriales bacterium
ATATAGGCCGCTTTATAGTCAACAAAAAGTACGCCTGCTTGCATGTGTTTCAAGTTGATTGCAAGCCTCGCCGCTTCTTTTTCTTCAGCTATTTTTATTATTTCTTCCATTGTGGCTCGCTTTTCGTTCATTTTTATACCCCGTCATAACATGATGCGTTTTCGTTTTTCAGTATATCACCTTCATCATTTCGGAGCAAGGGGGCGAACTGCTTACGTTAAAAAAACTCCATAAAAAAACACCGCTCTCACGGTGCTTTTCTTTCTGTGTCAGGTGATCAGCCGGCAGCAGAAACTTCTGTTCTCAGGCTATTGTGGTTTTCTTCTTCTGCAGCAATCTGGGGATGCGAAGCTTCCTCCGCTTTTCCTTCAAGTGCTTTTTCATAAGCTTCAAAGATTGCCGTCTTGATGCGGTTTCTGGTTTCAGAGGTCAATGGATGCGCAATGTCTCGAAAATCGCCTTCGCCCATTTTCCTGCTGGGCATCGCAATAAACAGACCGTTTTGCCCCTCGATAACCTTAATGTCATGAACCACGAATTCATCGTCAAAGGTAACGGATACGACTGCTTTCATTTTTCCGTCATCATTGACCTTGCGGATGCGAACATCAGTGATTTGCATTTGGCTACACCACCCTTCATAAATGCGTAACAGCTATACAATAGACTTGCTAAAATCCCGAAGGACCATGGAACAATTATACTTTTGTTTACTTTTTTTGACAAGGTGTTTTTTTAATTATTTATCATTTCTGAATATTTCGATTTTTTTGTTTTCATCGTCCACTTCTCCAAGGTAAAGAAGCGGGTAATATTCTTGTATTTTCTTTTTTTCCGGTTCCAGGGAAGCAATGACTACACCGGTTCCCACGATTTTCACATCAAATTCTCCGAGGACGTCGATGATCCCTTTGATGCTCCCTCCGGCTCTCATAAAATCATCAATGATGATTGCTTTTTTGCCGGGTTCTACCGCGCGTTTCGAAAGAGACATCTTTTGAATCCGATCCGAGGATCCCGTGAAATAATTGATACTGACGGTTGAGCCTTCTGAAATCTTGCTTTCACGTCGAACAACCACCAGCGGCAAATTAAGCATATACGCCGTCATGAACGCGACCGGAATTCCTTTTGTTTCAATCGTCACGATATAGTCGGCACCGCTACTTGCAAAACGTCCGGCAAAAAGTTCTGCTGCTCCCCTCATCATATCCGGGTCAAACATCAGATCCGAAGTATAAAGAAATCCTCCTCCGAGAATCCTGCCGCCATCCGACAGTTTGGAACAAAGCCGATTAAGAATCTCATCTCTATCGGTTTCAGAAACCATCGGCAAAAAACGAATGCCTCCCTTTGCCCCGGCAGTCGTCTCGATTCTGCCCAATTGCATTGCAGAAAGAAGTTGTTTTGCTGCAGAAACATCCTCGCTGACCGTCGATTTTGCCGCTTGAAAAAGTTGGCAAAAGTGGTTCAGCGAATATGTTTGGTTTGGGTGCTGCGTCAATATCCTAACGATTGCTCCCACCCGCTCTGTTCGTTTCATCTGTCTCCTCCTGTTAGTATTTTCTATTGATTCCCAATTACCCCTAAATCAAACAAGACCAAACACGAATGTTACTTCCCACATTCCCGCTCGAACGTTCGTCTTTTTTTATAAACCAATCATATTCGTCCCGTTCTTTTTTGTCAATTCCGCTTCTTTCTCTTTCCTGCAGCTAAATCTTTGATTTGTAGATTCCCTGCCCTATGTTATAATTAAAAAAGCCTTACAAGAAAATCACTGTGAATTTTGGAGGAAACAAATGCTTGATTTGACAAAATACAAACACATCCATTGTATCGGCATCGGTGGAGTCGGTCTTTCCGCAATCGCGGAAGTCCTATTATCAAAAGGACACACTCTTTCCGGTTCGGATATGAAAGAAAACGAACACACCGAACGCCTAAAAACGAAAGGGGCTACCATATATA
>JAQUUY010000068.1:0-4587 GCA_028693645.1 Eubacteriales bacterium
CCTATGCGTTCAAGTGTTCCTGAATAAATATCGATGCGGCTTGTGGTACTTTCATCTCCGATATAGCCAATGGAAGTATTGACGGCAACACGAAGATTTCCTTTGTATTCATCCATGGCCCATTGGTTGAGCAAGCGGCCTTCTATTTCTTTAGTGCGGTTAAAGACGATGTGTCCGTGTTCCAGTGAAAACTGGGTGAGGACCGTTTTTTCACGGCTGTCATCTGTCTTGACGACAAGACCGGAATCGTCAACAGTTCCGGAAAAATAGTTGGGATACTTCATTTGGGCGATATACAGATTGTCATTGGACATGTAGAAGGTTTCTCCGGAGCTCAGATAGACCTCGGCATCCGGTTCTGTTCCCAAATCATTCAATGCGATGGCAAAGGTCATCATCATTCCGGTAGGTTTCGCATCCGGGCAGTAGTAAATACGCTCGGGGCCAAAGGTGATCTCCGGCTTGTCATCAACCTTCAAGGTCGGGTAGGGCAAATCGCCATAAAAGCTGTTTTCGTTGAGCACCATATAGAAATCCTCGCCCTTTAAACGGGAAGAAAGAGGGCTGCCTTTCAAAACATAGCTCTTTATCAATTTGGGCTTTTCGATGCTTCCCAAATCGTAAACATCAATAACTGTTTTGGTTTCGTAGTATGGCATGATGTAATAACGATCGTCCGTCTGTTTTCTCGTGATTTCTGCATGCTGCAACGAGCCAATAACAAGCAGTTTCTTATCGCTGATGTACAATTCTTGAAAATACGTGTCCGCTTCCGTTATTTTTGCTTTTTGTAGCAAGGTTTCACCGGCCGTATCGATGATTACAACTGAGCCCCCTTTGACGGTATAAATATAACGTCCATCGGTTTTGGTAATATCTGCTTCATCGATGCCTTTTTCTTGCACGTTTGTTTCAGAAAAATCATCTTTCGTTTTTGTCTCACTGTCTGAGACCGCTTCCGGCAAGACTTCCAGACCACTGTAACGGTAAACATCATTTTGTCCCCATTCAGGAAATAGTTTTTTTAAGCGCGTTTCCGTACCGATGACGGGGAGGGTGTATTTTTCGGCCGGCGCAGCATTTGCCTTCAAAACAACCTTTCCGTTTTGAATTGCATATCCTTTTCCAAACAATAAGGTCAAAAGAGAGTCATCCGTATAGGAAACTCCTGAAACAAGCTTCACCGAGGAACTCAATTTTTCGTTGTGTCCATTAATCCATGCTGTGTTACTACCATTCTGAAGCTTCACGAACAGCAGATCTTTTTCCAGAGTAATCGCTTTTTCTTCCTTGACCCACGAGACTTTGAAGCCGATGCTTTCAAAAGTGGAGCGGACGGGCAGAGCCTTGCTCTCGGCATTCACCGACGGAGCACCTATATACAAGCTGAAAAGAAGTAGCAGAGACATTACAATACATATTTTTTTTCCGATTTGGCGCATGTTGTTCACCTCCTAATAAGGGTTAGACGAAATGCGTTGTTTTTTGTTCCTGCCAGGAAACGTAGCAAGCAGCGAGTCAGAGCCAGAGTAGTCATAGAAACTAATTTGTCCAATCTCCATACTCTGACGATTTCCGTCGAAGCGAAATGGTATTGAAATGCGGATTTCTTGACAAATTCAATACTCCGAGTAAGCAGCTAGTCGAAGCCAGAGTAGGCATAGAAACTAATTTGTTTGATATTCCTACTCTGATGATTTTCGCCGAAGCGAAATGGTATTGAGATGAAGGGTTTTTGAAAATTTCAATACTCGGAACAAGCAGCGAGCCAGAGAGAGAGGAGGCACGGCGAGATGATTTGTCCGATATACATACTCTGACGATTTTTAAACGAAAAAACGCCAGCTCCTGCCCGCCGTAGAAACCGTCCGAGTTCGAGGGGACTCAGTTTTATATTTGGCAGTAGAAATCTACAAATCAAAGATTTGTGATTTCCTTGCATGAGTTCACCGACTATTTGCTTTGCAAATAGGGTGAGCTATCAAGCGGTTTCCGAGGTGGGTAGGGGGTCGCGGGCCTTCGTTTTTTTAAAATAGAAGAGCTTTTCTTTATGAGGGCCTTTCCCGCCTGACACTGATCAAAGAGTTGTGATTTTTTTTCAGGCTGTTTATTCCATTGGGGAACGTATATACTATAAGCATGAGGCCTCGAAATAATACCGCAAACGAACAAAAAAGGAGACCGTTGTTATGAAAAATAAGGTGAAGGTAGCGTTTGTATGTGTTCATAATTCGTGCAGATCACAAATTGCCGAAGCACTCTCAAAGCTTTTAGCCGCAGATGTCTTTGAAGCCTATTCCGCAGGAACAGAAACAAAGCCTGAAATAAATCAGGATGCCGTAAGGTTAATGAAAGAACTTTATGGCGTTGATATGGAGAAAACACAGAAATCAAAACTACTTGAAGATATTCCTCCGGTCGATATCGTAATTACCATGGGCTGCAATGTCGAATGTCCTTATTTGCCCTGTAAAGAGCGGGAAGATTGGGGCCTGGAAGATCCGACCGGAAAAAGCGATGAAGAATTTAAAAAAGTCATAACAGTGATTGAAGAAAAAATCAAAGCATTAAGCAAAAAAATTAAAATGCAGTCATAATAATAAAACGTGACAGCGCAGAATAAAAAAAATGAACAGAGCCATAAAAAAAACACCACGGGTTTCGCACCATGGTGTTTTTGATTGCTTTGTTTTAAATACTCGGCTTCAGATGCTAAATGCTCTGTAGCAAGGATTTACTGTGCTTCTGTCAGGAAGTTCGCATAATCGGCTTTGCCGATCTGGTACAGATAGCCTTTGCCAATTTTCTCGAGGAGAATGAGGTTGAGCTTATCTCCGCGGCGTTTTTTGTCGCGTTTTACCGTTTCGACGATGCTTTTGATATCTGCATCGGCCGGAAGCTGATAGGGGAGATCGTAAGAAATCAAAAGTTTCTTGAGAAGCTCCGCCGTACCCGGAGCCGTAAGACCACGGCGTTCACCGGCTAACGTGGTTGCATACATACCGATAGCAACGGCTTGCCCGTGCGTATAAGCACTGTCCGGATAATAATCTTCGATACAGTGTCCGAGCGTGTGTCCGAAATTTAAGAGCATGGCAATCCCATTGTCGCGGCCATCTTGTTCGATGACTTGCTTCTTTATCAGACAGCAACGATAGATGATGGATTCCATACCGGAAGCATCGCCTTTTTCAACGCGCGCAATCAAATCAGAGAAAAGATCGGGATCAAAAACGCAGCCATATTTGATGACTTCCGCCATGCCGTCAGCAAGGACAGTATCAGGTAATGTTCTCACAAAGCCCGGATCGATCAAGACATGATCGGGTTGAAAGAAGGTTCCGGCCATATTTTTCCCTTCGGGAAGGTTCGCACCATTTTTGCCTCCAATGCTCGCATCGACCATAGCCATGAGCGTGGTCGGGAAAAGAATCAGATTGACACCACGGAGGAATGTTGCTGCAGTAAAACCTGCGATATCGAGAATCATTCCGCCGCCGAAGGCAAGGATGACATCATCTCTGGTGAGCTGAAAATCAAGAAGCTCAGTATATAGCCTCGGAAGTGTCGAAAAAGACTTACTTACTTCGCCGGGCAGAAGAGAAATCAATTTCCATGGTATTTCAGCCTCATTCATCTGTTTTTCAAGATATTCATGGTAAAGCCCTCGAACGTTGTCATCCGTAATGACAGCTATTTTCCTGCCGGGATACAGTTCGCTGATTACCTGACCCAGCTTGAAAAAAAGCCCGGTTTCGGTTGTTACTGTGTATTTATATGAATTTACATTCACTGACATTGTCTGTCTCATCGTTCATCACCTCAAGAAACAGTATACACTAATCTCCAAAATTTGCATAGTATAGCGTTTGCTTTTAGCCCTTAAATTGTATATACTAAATAGGGTAAAAAAATATAGCATTTAGGAGAAAAAACAATGAATAAAAACATTATTGTGACTGTCAGC
Source organism: Eubacteriales bacterium (assembly GCA_028693645.1). Lineage (GTDB taxonomy): Bacteria > Bacillota > Clostridia > Peptostreptococcales > Anaerovoracaceae > STD2-154. The sequence continues at coordinate 3,968 of JAQUUY010000068.1, forward strand.
GCGAGCAATATGCGCGCTTGGGGGCGTCAGGCATTAGCCGAAAAGTGGAATCAGGCAATTCTTGGCACCTTAATTTATTATTTGGTCAGTATTGCGCCGGTCCTTATCATCGCTGCAATTTTCGATGAATTGGCGGTAAACATATCTACAAACATCTATAGCTTTTTAGTGTCGGGTCCTTTGCTTCTGGGATACACGATTTTTCTGATTGCCATCTTCCGAAAAAAAGAGACAAGCCCGACAGAAGTGTTTTATGGTTTTGAGCGTTTCGGAAAGTCCTTTTGTCTGTATTTTATGATGAATCTGTTCATTTTACTATGGATGCTCTTGTTTATCATTCCGGGCTTTATTGCTGCACTTCGCTATGCGATGGTCTTTTATATTTTGGCAGACAATCCGAACATTCCGGTTATGGATGCAATCAGAGAGAGCAAACGGATGATGAATGGGAACAAATGGAAATATTTCTGTTTGCAGCTATCTTTCATCGGTTGGTTCTTGCTTATGACAGGGTTCCTGTTGCTTTTGAGCCTAATTCCGAATTCGATTGCGATGACCATCGGTGTCGTAATTGTTGCAGGCGCTTTTATTCTCTATCTCGTTCCCTACATGACGGCAAG
>JAQUUY010000068.1:4687-7297 GCA_028693645.1 Eubacteriales bacterium
GAACTTGTCAGTGTCGCCGCTATTGTTGAAAAAGACTACGAGCAGCTTCACCTCCTGGGTGTCGGCACAAACTTAGGTTGCTATGGATCGATTGATGCGACTCCCGAAAAAATGGAAGAGCTGATCCAGATTGCAGAACGAGTCGAAGCCGTGATTGGGAGAAAACTGGAAATCATTTCGGGTGGAGGATCGACATCCTTGCCCCTGGTTGTGAAAAAAACCATGCCAAAGAGAATCAATCATCTTCGGATTGGTGAGGCGATTGGCGTTGCGAGAGATTTGCATGAGCTTTGGGGTCTTGATATGAACTTTTTGAATCCGGATGTGTTTACCTTGCACGCCGAAATCATCGAAATCAAAGACAAACCGAGCTATCCGGTCGGAGATATTTTCGTGGATTGTTTTGGAAACAAAGGGCATTACACTGATCGCGGAATCCGAAAACGGGCGGTCGTGGCCTGCGGTAAGGTCGATTTTTCGCTTGATCGGCAGCTTGACCCCAAACTTGACGGCATCGAAGTTCTCGGAGCAAGCAGCGATCATCTTTTGCTCGATATTGAAGAAAACAAAGATAATTTAAAAGTCGGAGATGTCCTTGAATTTACCTTGCATTATTCGACCGTCGTATTCCTGACCAGTTCAAGATACGTGCGAATTGAGTATGTTAAATAGACAAAGACGACAATAAAAGGAAGAACATAATGGAACAAGAAAAAAAATTCATCCCGCTTTTATTCGCGGGTGATATCAACGTATACAGTGTAGCAAGAGCGTTTCATGAGTTGTATGGGATAAAACCCTATGTATTCGGGAAGTATTTGAGCGGACCTTGCGCGGACACTGCAATCATGCACTATGCCGCCAATCCCAAAATTGATGAGCAGGACACTTTTCTTTCCGTCATTACGAAATTCGCGAAGGACCACAAGAACGAAACCATTCTGGCGCTTGGCTGCGGTGACAGTTATGTGCAGCTTCTGAGCCAAAACAAGGAGCATTTTCCGGAGAACATCATTGCTCCGTATATTGACATTGAGCTGATGAATGATCTCATCCACAAAGAGAAATTCTATGCGATGTGTGAACGGATGGGCGTTGATTACCCTGATACTTTTGTATATCGTCGGGAAATGGGTGAAGTCACAGAACTTCCTTTTGCAGGTCCTTATATTATAAAACCCTCCAATGGCATCGAATATTGGAGATTCGCGTTTTCCACCCAAAAAAAAGTATATAAAGAAGACAGTCTTGCAGACCTTAACCGTGTTCTTTCGGATATCTATAATGCCGGATATACAGACAGTGTCATCATTCAAAATTTCATCCCCGGGGATGATACCTTCATGAGGGTATTGACTTGTTACTCCGATCGACAGGGGCTTGTCAAGTTGATGTGTCTTGGACATGTTTTGCTCGAAGAGCATACGCCCCACGGAATCGGAAACCATGCAGTCATCCTAACCGAACGGAACGAAGAATTAGAAGAGCAGTTTCGTAAGCTACTTGATGGAATGGGTTATGTGGGCTTTTCGAATTTTGACATCAAATACGATCAAAGAGACGGAAAGTATAAAGTCTTTGAGATTAACACGCGTCAGGGACGAAGTAACTATTATGTGACAGGCGCAGGTGCGAATATTGCGCAATATGTCGTGGAAGACCGAATTTATGGAAACCCTATCGATTTTTGCTCGGTAGATACGGACTCCCTGTGGATGGTCGTCCCGAAAGCTGTAGCATTTCGTTATATCAAACCGCCCGAATATCGAAAAAAGATGAAAGCCTTGATTGCGGCAGGAAAGCTGGTTAATCCGCTGTATTATGCGGCCGACAATGCTTTTGCTCGGCGCATGCACCTTTTTAAATCTCAAATGGGTCACTATTGGAAATATCAAAAATACATGAAGTGAGGAACGCGAATGTGGAACAAAGATCATAAGATCCTCGGCGTAATCGGAGGAATGGGACCGCTCGCAACGCAGCTTTTTTACAGACAGGTCATTGAGCATACTGAAGCATCCTGCGATCAAGAACATGTGGATATGATTATATTGAATCACGCTTCCATGCCGGATCGAACGAAAGCAATTCTTTCGGGAAAGACCGAGGAATTATTTGCCGCCTTAAAAGAGGATGCACTGGCACTTGAACGCCTTGGCGTGACAGCGATTGCGATTCCATGCAACACCTCACATTATTTTGCCGATGAACTGCAAAAGCAGATTTCCGTTCCGATTATCAATATGGTTCGTGAAACCGCGCGTGCGCTTGACTGGGCGGAAAAACCAATCAAACGCGTCGGGCTTCTTGCGACGGATGGCACAATCAACAGCGGCTTATATCAAAATGCATTTGAAGAGTTTGGAATCGAAGCAGTCATTCCCTCTGAAAAGTCGCAGGCCTTGGTGATGAAAATCATTTATGATGGCATCAAAGGCGGAAATCCCGTCGATTACAACGACTTTATTACTATTGAGGGAGAACTTTCGGCGAATGGCTGCGAAGCCGCTGTGATGGCGTGTACGGAGCTTTCTTGTTTCAAAGAGCTCTATCGGCTCCCAAACTATTATATTGATGCGATGGAGGTCCTTGCGGATCGCTGCATCGAGA
>JAQUUY010000005.1:0-7274 GCA_028693645.1 Eubacteriales bacterium
GCGTAAAGCTGTGTCGTTGTCACATTTTCGTGATCTAACAGTGCCTGTACGTCATAAATCGAATTTCCCCTGCCAATCAAAGACGTTGCGGCGGTCGCCCGAAGTTTATGCGGACTGTAGCCTTTGGCGCGGGAAGTAGAAAGCGCGATAGAAGTATATTTTTTGACAAGCTCTCGGATTTGCCGTTCGGTCATTCTTCGTCCTTGCAAAGAGAGAAACAAGGCATCTTTTTCAGTCTCAGCTAAAAGATCACTGTTTTTTCGTTCCAAAGAAAGGTATTCTTCAAGAGCCTTGACCGCGGTCTTATTGAGAGGCATAATTGACTCTTTGCCTCGTTTTCTATAGATCTTAAACTCCCCACGATTAAAGTTAAAAGAGCTTAGATTCAACTGTTGTAGCTCCGAAAGCCGGAGTCCGTAGGTGAGAAAAAGAAGTAGGATTGCTTTGTCTCGATGCTTCGTCTTTTCCCAAAACTCATGTTCTCTTTTGGTCAGATTCGTGCCGTCGGTGACCGCATCAAGCATTTTCATGACTTCATCGTCCTGAAGCGCCTTGATCTCACGTTCTCCCGGTTTTGGTACGCGGATGGGGTCAAAGGCATCTGTAATATTCTTATGAATCAGTTCTTCCCTGTAAAGGTGTTTGAAAAACACAGAAAGAGATGATTTTTTTCGAGCCAGCGAGCGGTTTTCATTTTGATAGACATTGATTGAACGTTCACTTTCGATAACATATCTCCTGCAATAGTCGAGAAATAGGTTGATATCAGAAGCTTTGATCTGATCCAGTTCAGCCTGTGTGATTTCGTTAAGAAGCTTCGCGGAAACGAGTCCTGTTTCTTTGATTAGATACTCGCAAAAAAACCTGAGATCTCGAAGGTAAGCCAGGCGAGTCATAGGAAGAACATTGCTTCGCAGATAGGAAAAATAACTTCGCATAAAACGCGGAAGGTTTTCTTCAATTTCCCTGCACTGCTCCATGATTTCGTGTTCTTTTAGGACAATATTGTCCGGTTTATCGCTTTTGTTTTGAATATGGAGTTTCTTTTTGACCTGTTTTTCCTCGGTCATGCTATCTCTCCTGCGAAGCAGCCTCCGCCAAACGTTCTTTAATATAGGATAACATCAGTGCCGCTTGTTCCTCCGGCTTGCTGTCTTCCGACAACAAAAACCAACGCATTTCGGAATATCTTTTAAACCATGTCAATTGCCGTTTGGCATAACGCCTTGTGTTGCGCTTGATCAAACGAATCGCTTCTTCACGGTCGTATTCGCCATTTAAGTAGCCAATCAGCTCTTTGTACCCGATTCCTTTCATGGAAATCGCAGATGGCTGAAGTCCTTTGGAAAGAAGTCCGGAAACTTCTGCTTCCAATCCCATCTCCATGAGTGCATCAACCCTTTGTTCGATTCGTTCATAGAGTTCTTGTCGATCTCGGTCAAGTCCAAGAAGGATTACCTCATACTCTGTTGTCGGTTTCATTGACTGTTCAAAATCGGGAAAGGTTTCTCCGGAATTTTCGCAAACTTCGATTGCGCGAATGACCTTTTTGATGTTATTCGGATGAATCCTTTTTGCGGCCTCCGGGTCAAGTTGTTCCAGTTTTTTGTGAACCGATAACGCGCCAAACGTCTCCGCCTCCTGTTCGAGTTTTTCTCGAAAACCCGTTTGTCTTGGCAAAACAGAAAAATTCATGTCATAAAGAAGAGAATTCACATAAAGTCCTGTCCCCCCAACGATCAAAGGTTGTTTTCCCTTACTAAAAACAAGTTCAATATATTCTCTTGCAAGCTTCTGATATTCTGCCGCCGAAAAAGAACGCGTCGGATCGATTTCACCGATAAGATGATGTGGGATTTCTGCCAATTCTTCTTTGCTTGGCTTAGCGCTGCCGATGTCTAAGAACCGATAAATCTGCATGGAGTCCGCAGAAATAATCTCTGCATCAAGTGCTTTCGCAAGACGAATCGAATATTCGGTTTTGCCGACAGCGGTCGGTCCCACAAGCACAATGAGTTGTCGTTGCATCTATTTACACCCTTTTGAACAGTTTTTCGATTTCTGCTTTTGTTAGTTTTATGAAAGTAGGTCTTCCGTGTGGGCAGGAAAACGGATTTTGTGTCCTCGAAAGGTCCAGCAACAGCGCCTGCATTTCCTGTAAGGAAAGGTGTTGATTTCCCTTTACCGCACTCTTACAGGAATCCATAATGATACGTCCAAGTTTTTTTTCATCTTTAAAGGAAGGCGTGTCCTCTGTCTGATCAAAAAAAGCTTCTAAGAAATCATCGGCTTCCCCTTGCTGCATAAAAGCAGGTACCGCCTTAATTAAAAAAGCTTTTGCGCCAAACACTTCGAGTTCAAAGCCGAACTGCCGAAGTGCTGACATAAACTGCTCGGAATCTGCGACGGTCGCTACCGACGTTTCTTTGAGCAAGGGCGCTAAAAGGAGCTGAGACGCCTTCTCTTTCCTTCCCGAAGCCGCAAGGAGGCGTTCGTAAAAAACTCGCTCATGTGCCGCATGCTGATCAATCAAATAAAAGTTGTCTGCATCAGAAGCCGTGATATAGGTTCCAAAAATTGCTCCAAAGATTGTAATCTTAGAAAAATCGAAGGGCATTTGCACCGTCGGTTCCAGCATAGAAACTTGTTCATTTCTTTTGGTTGACAATAATACATTTACGTCAACCTCTTCGTCCTTGTGCTCTGAAGTAAGCTCTTGCATTTTAAATATGTGCTTATCCAAAGAGAAGGAAAGCTCTTCTTTTTCTTCAAAAAGCAAGGGAACCGGGCTTTGTTGCATGGAAAGATAAGCGTCGGAGCTTTTGCGAAGTGAAGAATCACGAATCACCGGTACCGCTTCCTTCACGGAAAGCCCGCTTTTTAGAGCTTCTTTTATGAAAGCTTCGATGGGCGCATTGTCCTCAAAACGGACCTCTCGTTTATTCGGATGAATATTGACGTCAAGCTGCCTTGGATCAATGGATAAAAACAGGATAATGACAGGGTGCCTTCCCTCCGGCAATCGTTCTTTATACGCTGCATCTACGGCGTTTTCAAGAACCTTGCTTTTGATGTAGCGTCCGTTTACAAAGTAAATTTGCTGCTTTCTTGTGGTTCTTGTATAGGCCGGAGCAGAAACGTAAGCTTCCAGTGAAAGACCGGCTTCCTTTGCATTGACCTGAAGCAGCGGGTCATTCAGTTCCTTGCTGTAAACGGTCAAAATACTCGAGGCAACGTTTCCCTTCCCCGGAGTGGAGAAAAGGATGGCTCCGTTATTGATGACACGGAAACGAAGTGAGGAGTAAGCAATCGCCATCTTTGAAAGAAAATCAATAATCAGACTGCTTTCTGCCCCATCACTTTTTAAAAATTTCATGCGTGCCGGGGTGTTATAAAACAGTTCGGAAACGATGATTGTTGTTCCTTGGGGACAACCGGTGTCTGTTTGGCTGATTGCTTCACTCCCTCTCAGGAGTAACCTTGATCCAATGGTTTCGTTTTCTGTCTTTGTGATGATTTCAACCGCAGATACCGCGGCGATGCTTGCAAGCGCTTCTCCCCGAAAACCAAGGGTTTCGATTGCATCAAGATCAGAGGCGTTTCTTATTTTACTCGTAGCATGTCGCTCAAACGCAGTTAATAAATCTGCCTTTGCGATTCCACAACCATTGTCGGTAACACGGATATAGGTCTTTCCTCCGTTTTTTATTTCGACAATCAAGGAATTTGCTCCGGCATCGATTGCATTTTCTACAAGTTCTTTTACAATCGAAAGCGGCCTGTCGACGACTTCTCCCGCGGCAATTTTATCGGCTACTTCTTTGGATAATTTGATAATGCTATTTTGTTGCAGCATTTTTTAGTTCCTCCAATATGCCAATCGCCATAGATGGTGTAATTTCCATTAAATCCAGTGCTTTTAGGCGCTCGATGATTGGGTCACTGAAAAAATCAAAGAACGAAACCTGCGCAGGATCTTTGTTTTCTTTTGGCGTTTGTTTTCGGCTTTCTTTTGGGAGAAGTTCAATCACGGCATTGCCGGCTTCCAGTTCACCGAGTTTTTCGTTGGCCGTTGTAAGAACCTCGTTTGGAACGCCTGCAAGCTTTGCCACGTGAATACCGTAGCTCCTGCTGGCACTTCCCTCGACTATTTTATGGAGAAACACAATGTTTCCGTTTTGCTCACTCACATCGACATTGAAATTTTTCAGCCCGCGAATCGCTCCTTCAAGAGCAGTCAATTCGTGATAATGGGTAGCAAACAAGGTTCGAATCTTTCTGTCAGAACGGCAAAGATATTCAACCACAGCCCAGGCAATCGAAAGTCCGTCATAGGTGCTGGTTCCCCTTCCGATTTCGTCAAGGATGACCAGACTTTTTTCGGTCGACGTATTCAAGATATATGCTAACTCAGACATTTCTACAAAAAAGGTACTTTGTCCTTGGGCTAAATTATCGGAAGCACCGATTCTGGTATAGATTCGGTCTACAATGCCGATATTTGCAGCTTCTGCCGGCACAAAACAGCCCGTCTGCGCCATCAGCACAATCAGCGCGGTCTGTCGCATATAGGTCGATTTTCCGGACATATTTGGCCCTGTAATCAATAACAAGCTCTGCTCTTCATTGTCGAGGTAAGTATCGTTTGAGACAAAGACTCCGTCTTTTACCATCTGTTCCAACACGGGGTGTCTTCCTTTTTCAATCAAGATGGCATTTGACAAAGTCATCTTTGGCTTCACGTAAGCAAAACGACTGCTCACTTCGGCAAAGGAAGCAAGCACGTCCACCTCTGAAATCGCAGCCGCAGTGGATTGGATTACGGAGATTTCCTCTTGGATCATTTCGCGCAGTGTTTGGAATAATTCATATTCCAATTGATTGATCTTCGCTTCTGCATTAAGTACAACCGATTCCACTTCCTTGAGTTCGGGCGTGATAAATCGTTCGCAGTTCGCAAGCGTCTGTTTTCGGATATAGTTTTCCGGTATTTGTGCATAATTCGATCTTGTGATTTCAATATAATAGCCAAAGACCTTGTTATAGCCGACTTTTATGTTTTTGATTCCCGTGCGAGTGCGCTCTTCTGCTTCAAGTCCTGCGATCCACAGCTGGCCATCTTTGATGGAGTGTTTCAAGGAATCAAGCTCGGCCGAATAGGCTTCGCGAATCAATCCACCTTCTTTAATTGTAAAAGGCGGTTCCTCTACCAAGGCTCTTGAAATCAATTCACTGATTGCTGTTAGGTCATTGATTTGATTGTTTTTGCTAATCAGCAACTTGTTTCCGCTATCTGCTAATTCCGCCTTGATATCGGGGAGCACTCTGATTGAATTTCTCAAGGAAATCAAATCTCTTCCGTTTGCATTTCCACAAGCGACTCGTCCGATGAGGCGCTCCAAATCGTAAATCTGTCGTAATGCTTCTCTTATGTTATTTCGTAAAAGTAACTCTTCGGTCAAGGTTTCGACGGCATCTAAACGTTCACAAATCGCTTGCATGGAGGTTAAGGGTTCTCTTAACCATTGCTTTAAACGTCTCGAACCCATTGCAGTCAGAGTCTTGTCAAGGATTCCGAGCAGTGAACCCTGCGTCTTCTTTTCGTAAAGGGTTTCCGTCAATTCAAGATTGCGAATGGTGGCTTTATCTAACGACATACGACTGGAAAGATCAAAGACCTTCAAGTTTTGAAGATGAGAAAGCTGTTGTTTTTGTGTCTCAAACAAATAAGAAAGCAAAGCTCCAAGAGCCTTTGTCGCCGCAGGGATTCCTCCGAGCCCAAGTCCTTGAAGCGAAGAAACAGCAAACTGTCGTTTGATGGAGCCTTCGGCCTTATTTTCGTCGAAATAGTGTGGGGCAAGCGGTGAAAGACAAGCGGCACTAAGCATGGCAAGGTCTGCCAGCGCTTCTTCGTCCTCTTTTGGCAGGTTCGTGAGAATCTCTTTTGCGGAGAGTTTTACAAGCTCGTTTTGCAGGCGTTCATATCGATTATTCCCTGAAATTTCAGTGGCACCAATCTCCCCTGTCGAAAGATCGCAATAGGATAGGCCGATTGCCGCTTCGGTAAAACAGGTGGAGATAAGATAATTGTTTTCTTTTTCATTGAGCATCGTTTGACTGAGAACGGTTCCCGGGGTAACGATTCTGACCACTTCGCGTCTTACGATGCCTTTTGCGGCAGCAGGATCCTCCATTTGCTCACAAATAGCGACTTTATAACCTTTGTCGATCAGTTTTGCAATGTAAGAATCCGCAGCATGATAAGGAACGCCGCACATCGGGGCTCTTTCCTCTAGTCCGCAGCTTTTCCCGGTCAGGGTAATCTCCATTGCTTTTGATCCGATGAGTGCATCCTCGAAAAACATCTCGTAAAAATCTCCGAGACGAAAAAAAAGGATACAGTCGGGATAATCCTTTTTTACATCGACATATTGTTGCATCATTGGTGTCATCGACATGATAGACCTCTTTACGACAGGAGCTTGCTGTGAGCTTCGTCAACAATTTTAGTTTCGTTCAATTCAAGGTTTTCTACTGTTTCAAGCTTGCGCAGGAACAGCAAATATTCGATATTCCCCTTTGCTCCCGTCATGGGCGAAAAGGTCAGCGCCAGCGGCGTTAATCCGGCTCGTTTGGCATAGTCGGAAACCTTTCGGATTACCTCTAAGTGTGTGTCTTTTTCTTTTACAATTCCATGTTTTCCGACTTGTTCTCTTCCTGCTTCAAATTGGGGTTTGACAAGACAGACGAGAGTCCCCTCTTCTTTTAATAAGGCCGCAGCCACTGGAAAAACAAGGTTTACGGAAATAAAAGAAACATCGATACTGATGAAATCGACCTTCTCGGGAATGCTGTCTGTTTCCAAGTAACGAATGTTTGTTTTCTCACGATTAATGACGCGTGGATCAATTCGGAGTTTGTAATCAAGCTGGCCATAGCCCACATCAATCGCATACACCCTTACTGCTCCGTTTTGAAGCATGCAATCGGTAAATCCGCCTGTGGAAGCGCCGATATCGACGGCTACTTTTCCGTTAAGCTCAATGGAAAACTCCTTAAGGGCTTTTTCCAATTTAAGACCGCCTCTGCCAACGTAGGGGCAAAGATTGTCTTTGACTTCAATCAAGGCATCGGTATTGATTGAGACACCGGGTTTGTCTGAAATCTGTTTGTTAACAAAAACAAGACCTGCCATGACGGAAGTTTTGGCTTTTTCTCTTGAAGGATAAAAGCCCTGCTGAACCAAAAGAACATCAAGCCTTTCCTTCAATAAA
>JAQUUY010000005.1:7374-35204 GCA_028693645.1 Eubacteriales bacterium
GCAAAGCTCACTGCATGTTGTTCTGCAATCCCTACATCAAAAAGCCTTTTGGGGAACTGTGCTTCAAAACGCCCCAGTCCTGTGGCTTCAACCATAGCCGCACTTACTGCGACGATCTTTTCATTTTGGGCGGCAAGTTCTATGAGCTTACTTCCGAAAACAGAAGAATACGTTCGTCTGTTCGAAGCGATTGTTTCGCCTGTCTCGGGGTCAAAAGCAGATATGCCGTGGAACTTTGAGGGATTAATCTCCGCGTTTCGATAGCCTTTGCCCTTTTGTGTGACAACATGAACCAAAACAGGCCCCTCAATCATTTTTGCAACGGTCAGAACTTCCAAGAGATCGTGAATGTTGTGGCCATCGACAGGACCGAGGTATTTAAAACCAAAACCCTCAAAAATAGCACCTTGGATGACCGCATAACGCACAGAATCTTTGATGTGCTCGATACCGGAAACCAAACCGCTTCCGACGCCGGGAATTCCTTGCAGTGCTTTCTTTACTTGCTTTTTTAAATCAAGGTAAGATTGTGTGGTGCGAAGCCTGCCGAGATGTTTTGACAAAGCGCCGTTGTTTTTATCAATCGACATTTCGTTATCATTCAAAACAACGATCATTTTTGAGCCGACACAACCGGCATTGTTCATAGCCTCAAAAGCAACTCCGCCCGTCATTGCACCGTCCCCAATGACGGAAACGACATCAAAATCTTCACCGTTTAAATCACGCGAAGCGGCGTAACCCATGCCGACGGAAATAGATGTGCTTGCATGGCCGGAGTCATGCATATCATGTTTGCTCTCGGCTCTTCTTAAAAAACCGGACAAGCCATTCGTAGCTCTCAGGGTATCGAAATCTTTTGCTCTTCCGGTGAGGATTTTATGTACATAGGACTGGTGTCCTACATCAAAGAGCAGTTTGTCTTTGGGACTGTCAAAAACGCGATGAAGAGCGATGGTAAGCTCTACGACTCCGAGATTAGAGGCCAGATGCCCTCCGGATTGCGCTATTTTTTCGATTAAGAAATCTCTTATTTGATAAGAAAGGAGCTCGAGCTCCTTTTCTGACATGCTTTTTAATTCTGCAGGAAAATCATGTTCCGACAGCCTTCTGTTCATAGTATCTCCTAAACCCGTTCCATAGATCGGGTCACTCTATTTTGTCCTAACAGCAAGTTCTTTTGCAAGATCTGTAAAAAGCTCGGCCTCATCATAATAAGGGGCCATGATTTCGAGAGCTTTATCTGTCAGTTCACTAAGTCGTGCTTTTGCATTTTCAATTCCGTAAATCGAAGGAAAGGTACACTTTTCGTGTTGGCAGTCTTTTCCTCCGGCTTTGCCTGTTTGCGCTTCATCTCCACACACGTCAAGAAGATCATCGGCAATTTGAAAGGCCAAGCCAATGCATTCGGCGTAATCGGAAAGATCCAAAAGTTTTCGGCTGTCTGCTCCACCAAGATAAGCTCCGGCGCGAATGGCAGCGATGAAGAGCGTTGCCGTTTTATTCAGGTGGATGTAATCCAAAAGCTCTTTTGTGCAGGTTTTCCCTTCAGATTCGATGTCGGCAACCTGTCCGGCTATCATGCCGCGGCAGCCGGAACCTTTTGCAATTTCATACAAGGCACGGCTTCGTTTTCTGATTTCCTTTGGATCATCAAAATAAAGAAGAATATCTTTCATCATTGTTTCAAACGCAGAATTCAGCAATCCATCTCCGGCAAGAATGGCCATTCCTTCGCCAAACACACAATGATTCGTAGGTTTTCCTCTTCGTAATTCATCATCATCCATTGCTGGAAGATCGTCGTGGATCATCGAATAGGTATGGATATATTCGATGGCACAGGCATAAGGCAAGGCCAGCTTCGCATCAGCACCGCAAAACTCACTGGCGCCGAGAAGCAGAACCGGTCTAATCCTTTTTCCTCCGGCAGTCAGGCTGTATTCCATGGCTTCAAGGAGCGTACCGCTCTTATCATCAATTTCCGGTAAAAAGGTCAATAGATGTTCATCGATTAAAGCCTTTAATCTTTTGTATTCCGAGTTTTCCATAACAGCTCAACTCCTTGTCGAATTTTGAAATTCTTTTAACTCCTGTTTATTCTTATCAAAGATCTCAATCTTTTTCTTTGCTTCTGCAAGCAACGTAACGCAGTGTTGATAATGCTGCATCCCTTCTTCATAATGTTTCAGGGCATCTTCTAATGAGGCTTCTTCGCCTTTTAAGGCTTCCGCGGAACGTTCCAACTGTAACAGAGCTTCTTCAAAACTCAAGTCGCTATTTTTCTGCTTCATTTTCGCTCCCTCTGACACGATCCACGTGACAATTTATTTTACCATCTTTAAAAATGACCGTCAAGGAATCGCCTTGGGTAAAGCGAAGTGCACTGCTTGAAATTCGACCTTCTTGATCCAATATCAGCCCATATCCTTTTTTCATGATTTCTAAAGGATTGGCGGCGGTTAATTCTATTTTAGCTTTCTCTGTTTTTGCTTCAGCTAAAGCAAGGATGCGTTTTACCTCTTGTTCAATTTCAAGCAGGTGGTTTTCAATGATTAGGCTCTTCCAACGCAGGCGATCAAGTATTTGCGTCTTCATTGCGTTCATGTCATAGCGTCTCGTTTTTTCTTCTGCTTTTTGCAAAATATCATCGACACTACGACGAAGAATTCGCGCCGTTTCCTTTGCCAGTGATTGCAAGGCTTCTTTGTCGGACGCTGCGATGTCCGCGGCATCTGTCGGTGTTGCGGCTCTTTTATCTGCAACATAGTCCGCAATCGTCACATCACTCTCATGTCCTACTGCTGAAATAACGGGGATTTCGGAGAGAAAGATGCTTCGTGCTACCACTTCTTCATTAAAGGCCCAAAGCTCTTCCATCGAGCCGCCGCCTCTGCCGACAATCAAACAATCCGTCTCCGGAAATAAGCGATTCACTTCCATAATCGCTTTCGAAATATCAGCCGCCGCCTCATTCCCTTGAACGAGACAGGGATAAACAATAACCCTGATCTGATCATTTTTTGCAGAGATAATCTTTATGATATCTTGAACGGCGGCTCCCGTGTCAGAGGTAATCACAACAATCTGTTTTGGGAAAAGCGGAATCGGTTTCTTGTAGCGCTCATCAAAGAGGCCCTCTGCTTCCAATTTTGCTCTGAGCTTTTCATAAGCAACAGCTAAGTTCCCTTTTCCTTCGACGTTGATGTCACGAACATTGAGCGAATAGGTTCCGCCGCGTTCGTATACATAGATATATCCTGCCGCGGTAATCTCCATTCCCTCTTCTAATTGATAATGAAGTGATAAGGCTTGTTCTCTTGCTAAAAAACAGCTGAGCTTGCTGTTTTCATCCTTTAAAGTGAAATAAACGTGCCCAGAACTGTGATGCTTGAGATTCGCGATTTCGCCAATCACGGAAATGTTTCCAAGTAAAGGATCGGTCTGTAGCACGCGCTTAATGAAGCTATTGACTTGTGAAACGCGGATTGGCTTTATTGCCATAATTTTTTTCCTCCAAGCAGCGCGATTCCGACCGCGTTATCTGCCGACAGTTCTGTTTTTCCAAAGATGATTTCCGCAGAAGAACCGGAAAAGTATCGTTGCAAATGCGCCCTAATGTACTGGCTGGACGAAACGCCCCCACTAAATAAAACCTTATTTATTTGCTTTTCGAGCAGCGCTTTTTCAATCCAACGTTCCAAGCAGCTTGAAATTTCAACAAATAGAGAAGCACAGACTTCAATATTCTTGTTATGATCTTCAGAAAGCAAACGCAAGGCCTGTGTTTCGATTCCCGAGAGATTAATTGCTAATCCATCAAAAGGAATCGCCTTTAGCAGACTTTTCCCCAAGTCGGAATTGCATGCTAAGCGATCCATTTCACGTCCTGCCGGAAAAGCAAGTCCCATAGCCACACCAAAACGGTCGAGTAGTTGCCCAAAGGAAATATCTTTGCTTTGACCAATTAGTTCGAATTCCGCTTTTTCAGGGTTGACCATTAGAAGTTCACATGTTCCTCCGGAAAGTTGAAAAGCCAAGAAGGACTCGGAAAAGTTAAGCGATGTTTTATGCAAGGCTGCGGCAATATGACCTTCTTGGTGCGAAAAAGAAAAGAAAGGCACTCCTAAACTGGCGGCTAAAGAACGTCCAAACGAAGTCCCTGCCCGAAAAACCGGCATATAGGAATTCTCTACGGGACGAGGTCTTTCGGAAGCAGCAACTGCTTCGATTTCTTCCTGCTTCACAAAAGAAAAGCATTCTTCGAGAAGCAGCGGTAAGTTCTCTACATGTTGAAACAGGGCGTCCGACTGCCGAAGCCCTCTCTCGCCCTGTTTTACGTTTAATAGTATTCGTCTGTCGATTAAGATATTTTCTTCTTGGTCAGTAAGCGCGACCGATGTGGTATAATTACTTGTATCAATCGACAGGATCAATCTTCTCTTGCTTTCCATCCTTTTCTTTCACGATCCTTCCAAGGATTCCGTTCACAAACTTGCCGGAATCTTCGCCACCATATTTTTTGGCTAATTCTACGGCCTCGTTGATTGAAGCGGAATCAGGTATTTGTTCAAAATACATGAGTTCTGTCACGGAAAGCCTTAAAACGGCAAGATCGACTTTTGCGATACGGTCTATCTTCCAATTTTCAGCTGCATTTGCCAAAACACCATCTATCTCATCCAAATGTTCGCTGACCGTTTGATACATGTCGGCAAGATAGCCGCTCTCATCAGTCGGGTTTGGACCTAAGTCACGTTGGAAATACTCCTTTTGGAGATTTTTTTCCAGATAATGAGAAAGGAAAAGGTCTTTCCTTTCCTTCGAATAATCCTGATGCATTTCCATTTGATAAAGCATCAGCATAAAGCACTCTCGTGCTTCTTTTCTATGCATGGTTTCCTCCGATGATCAGCTTTGTTGCTCTTCAATGTAAACACCCGTAACGTGGATATTTACGGCAAGCACTTTACTGTCTATAATATGTTCAACTTCATTTTTTACGTTTTCTTGGATATCCCAGGCAACGGAAGGTATTTTTATACCATAATCGACAACAATCGAAATATCGATAACAACGCCTTCTTCGCTCTGGTTAATTTTGATTCCTTTAAAGGCACTATCTTTGCCTAAGAAGTTTTTTGCAAGGTTATCCGTCAGACCTCCGCTCAGAGCATGAACTCCAGCCGTCTTCAGTGTTGCTCGTAATACACACACAGCAATGACGTCGTCAGCAATCTTAATGAGACCTATGCGTTCTTCTTCTTTTGTTGCCATAGTAGCCACCTGATTTCTTACTCCTCAGTTTTAGCAGTGTTTTCTTCCGGCTGAATGGTTAAGCGAACCTGTTCGATGCGGCGATCAAGCACTTGTTCAATTTTAAAGGAATAGTTTTTATATTCGATGGGAGGATATTCCGTGACATCTTCTTGTGGTATTTCTCCCAATATTTCAAGAAGAAATCCTCCAAGCGTTTCGCAGTTTTCCGAAGATAAATCAAGATTTAGTGCTTCGTTCAAACTATCAAGAGAAATGAGTCCTTCCACAAGATACTCGCTGTCACTGATTTTCTGGAGTTCCTGTTCTGCTTCATCATATTCGTCAGAGATATCTCCCATGATTTCTTCAATGAGATCTTCCATGGTAACGATGCCCGAAAATCCGCCGTATTCATCAATCAAAATTGCAATATGCTGTTTTGATGCTTGCAATTCACGAAAAAGGTCATCGATATTTTTGCTGTCCGGGACGAAATAAGGTTTTCTCAAAATATCTCTGATTTCAACGTTCTTAAATCCTTGATTTCTGGCCTTTATCAGATAGTCTTTGATGTTGAGTATGCCGATGATATTATCGCTGTCGTCTTCGTACACGGGAATGCGGGAATACTTCAACTCCATCAATTCATCCACATATTCATCTTCCGGATCATCAATATCAATCGTAAAAACGTCCGTCCTCGGCGTCATGACTTCATAAGCGAGCTTATCATCAAAGGCAAAAATGCTGTTAATCATTTTTGCGCCTTCTTCTTTTAAGAAACCTGTTTCCTGTCCTACTTCAAGCATTGACATGACTTCGTCTTCGGAAAAGATGTCTTTGCTTGTATGCGTATTTTGCCGAGTGATTTTTAATAGCAGGGTCACAGATACCGAGAGAAACCACACAAAGGGTGCGGCAATCCTCGAAATGAGCAAAATCGGCTTTACGGAAGCCAAGGAAAGTTTTTCGGAATGTTGCAATGCCAGCCTCTTTGGAAAAAGCTCTCCAAAGACGAGGGTTACATAAGAAAGTACAAAGGTGACAACGACGACACCAAGTTGTGTGCCCCATCTGACGCCATGTCCTCCAAGAAACATACCAATATCATCAGCCATACTCGTAGCTGCTGAGGCACTTGCTAAAAAACCGGCCAAAGTGATTGCAACTTGAATCGTTGATAGGAAACGATTGGGCTGTTCCAAAAGCTTTAGCAACAGCATTGCTTTTTGGTTTTCTGCCTGTGCCAAAACCTTGAGTTTATTCTTGTTTACCGAAACGATTGCCATTTCCGCCGCTGAAAAGAATGCGTTGATCAGTATCAAAAAAGCAAGAAATAGCAATTGTAAAGAAATTGCTGTACTCGGATCAGGGCTGGGGTCCATGTTTTCCTCCTTGGTCACAGTAAAACAGATTTTCATCAAAAAACGATTCGATCAGAAGACAAAAATCTGCGGAGACAAAGAATCTCTCCTTGCCGCCTTGTTTCTAATAATAGATTATAGCATTATTTTGCTTTGCGTACCATATAATTTTCCTTGACAGGAAGATCCATGTGCATTCGTATTTGTTGCTGGGCATGAGGAGCAGAAGAAATCTCATTTTCGTATTCATCCCACATTTTGTCGATTTTTTGCTTGAAAAAGGTTCCGCTTGGTCCAAAAACCTCAATTTCATCGCCAATGTCCATTTTATTTCGCTGTTCTATCTTTGCGATTCCTGTGAGAGGATCATAGTCTTTGACCAAGCCAACAAAAGAGTATTCACGCACGTACTGACTCGTTTCATAGTTTTGAGAGTCTTCCGTTGTCTTGCTGTAATAAAAACCCGTTGAAAACAGCCTGTGACTGACTTTTTCAAGTTCTTCCAACCATTCGGGTTGAAAGCAGAAAGAAGCGGGATCTTCGTAATAGGCATCGATGGCCTTCCGATACACCGCGACTACAGTCGCCACGTAAAAAATGCTTTTTGTACGGCCTTCGATTTTGAGTGAGGTGAGCCCCGAAGCAATTAAATCGGGAATGTGTTCGATCATACACAGGTCTTTTGAGTTGAAAATATAGCTTCCTCGTTCATCTTCATTGATGGGGTGATATTCTCCCGGTCGCTGTTCCTCAACCAAGTGATATTTCCATCGGCAAGGATGTGCGCATTCACCTCGGTTTGCATCCCTGCCTGCCATAAAGGAAGACAGCAGACAACGGCCTGAATAGGAAATGCACATCGCACCATGGACAAACGCCTCTAATTCCAGATCTTCTGCTGTGTTTTCTCTGAGTTCCCGAATCTCGGCAAAAGACAGTTCCCGCGCCAAGACAATGCGTTTCACCCCTTGAGAATGCCAAAAACTTGCGGAACTATAGTTGGTGGTATTTGCTTGCGTGCTTAAATGGATTACCGCATGCGCTCGTTTCCTTTTGATTAAAGACAAGATGCCCGGATCAGAAACGATAAAAGCATCAAAATCTAAGTTTTTAATTTCATCCAAAAAATCTTCGAGTGCTTTGATATCTTCGTTGTGTGCAAAAATATTCAGAGCCAAGTAAATTTTTTTACCTCTTTCGTGCACGAAATTCACGGCATCTGAAAGCTGACTACCAGAAAAATTCTTTGCTCCCGCACGAAGTCCAAACATAGAGGCGCCACAGTAAACGGCATCCGCTCCATATTCAATTGCCATTTTCAATTTTTCATAATCGCCTGCAGGTGCAAGCAATTCTATTTTTTTCATGTTTTTCTCCATTATAGAAGGACGCTGATTGCAACGCCGTCTCCAACGGGGAGCACGGTCGTCTGTAGGTCATCACGCGTAGTAATTTCTTTTAAATACAAACGCATACGGTTCACAATTGTTTTGTTCCTGCGGACATCAAGATACTCATCCGCCGCCGTCATCCCCTTAAACAAGATGTTATCCGATACAATTACGGCACCGGAGGCGCAGAGCTTGAGCGCGGCTTCAAAGACCTCTTGATAATGCCCTTTTGCTCCATCGATGAAAATAAAATCAAAGAAGTGTTTTTCTTCTTTTTTCTCTTCGGTAAGTTCTTTTAAAACGTCCAAAGCATCACCGCCGAGCACGTTGATTCGACCGGTCATTCCATAAGCTTCAATATTCGCCTTTGCTTCCTTTTGCATCCGCTCCTGCAATTCTATGGTCGTAACGGAAGCTAACGGTGCGCCAAAAGCAAAACAGAGGGCGGAATAACCGACTGCTGTGCCGATTTCTAAAATCGCTGTCGGTTTTTTTATTTTCAGTAAAGAAAGGAGCAACGTTTCTGTTTCACGCAGTATAATGGGAATCGCACGTGCTTCTGCCTGTTCACGCAGTTCTCCCAAGGATGGGCTTAATGGTCTGTATAAACCATCAATATATTCACTTACTTTACTGTCTGTTATCAACATTGCTGGTATTTATCATCCTTTCGGGAACCTTAGTCGATATACTTTGCCTTGTTTCGCAGATGTTCTTCATAGGTCTTTGAGAACACATGAGAACCATCCCCTTTTGCAAGGAAATAAAGATATTCCGACTCTGTAGGCCAGAGCGCTGCTTTGATTGAATCTTGTCCCGGCGAACAGATGGGGCCCGGCGGGAGGCCGGCGTTGAGATAGGTGTTGTACGGAGATTCAATCCTTGTGTCCGAAACACTCAGGACGGATTTTTGCTCTCCGAGAATGTACTGAACGGTAGCACAAGACTGAAGAGGCATACTGCTATTCAGTCTGTTATAAAATACACCGGCAATCACAGGTCTGTCTTCCGAGACAACCGCTTCTCGCTCAATGATGGAAGCAAGTGTGATTACCTCGTTGAGATCCATATCCAATTCTTTCGCCCTGTCATAATACTCATCGGTGAATACGGCGTCAAACTGAGAAAGCATTTTATCGATAATATCGTGTGCGGATGCATTTGCATAAACCTCGTATGTTTCCGGAAAAAGGTATCCCTCTAAACGATTCGCACCGTCAGGGACATCTTTGAGAAAACGATAATCAAAGCTACCGCTTCGTAGTTCCTCCTCAAAAGCAGTTTGATCAATCAGTGCTTCTCCCGAAAGTTTGGCGGTTGTTTTTTTGATATCATAGCCTTCGGGTATCGTGAACCTTATTGTGGAATCATTTCCTTCAACAAGGAGTTCCATAATCTCACGCATTGATTGTGAGGGAGAAAAAGTATAGTCCCCTGCTTTAAACCTCCCATCAAATTTATCTAATTTTGCTTTTAGAACAAAGATCTTTTCATCTCTGATTAAGCCAGCTTCCAGAAGAATCAGGCCAATTCGTTCGGTACTGGTCCCGTTAGGGATAATCACGGCAATTTCCTCTGTGCTTTCAGCTGAAATAGGAAGTGCTGATTGTTCCAGTTGATGAAAGGCAAATAAAACTCCAAAAATTGCCAGCAACAATAAAATGCCGAACAGTGCTGTGAAAAAACGCTTTTTGCTTTTGATTCGCATTGATCTCTTTTTCCCCATATTCTCATCCCCTAAAAAAAGGGGCATTTGCATGCCCCTCCTCTTTGCTTATTTTGCTCTTCCGAGATACTCCCCTGTTCTCGTATCGATCTGAAGGGTTTCTCCTACTTCGATAAAAAACGGTACCTGGACGATAGCTCCTGTTTCGACGGTAGCAGCCTTTGTTGCGTTAGTAGCGGTGTCACCCTTGACGCCGGGTTCTGTTTCAATGACTTTCAAATTCACAAAATTGGGAGCTTCCACGAGGAAAGCATTTCCTTTGTAGAATTTGATGCTGGCCATATCATTCTCGCGAAGATATTTCATTGCATCTTCTACGACGTCAGCCATCAAAGGCACTTGATCAAAGGTTTCTTGATCCATAAAGTAATAAAGTTCACCGTCAGAATACAGATACTGCATCTGCTTGCTCTCAATATGAGCTTTTGGAAACTTGTCATTTGGATTAAACGCTTCTTCGCGTGTCGCTCCGGTCAAGATGTTTTTGTACTTTGTTCTTACAAAAGCAGCACCTTTTCCGGGCTTGACATGCTGAAAGTCCAGTACGACATGCGGTTCCCCGTTGATTTGAAAGGTGTTGCCTTTTCTAAATTCACTTGCATAAATCATTTGTTTTATCCTCCGATATTATTGGACGATCATAGCTCGATCAGTTCCTTCATAGATTTTGTCGTATTGATTATACCCGAAACCGTAACGATTGCCAAGTCTTCTATTCGAACTCCGAATTTTTTTGGCAAATAGATGCCCGGTTCGATGCTTACTACCATACCTTCTTGTAAAATTTGTTCACTTCCGGGATTCAAAGTAGGCGCCTCGTGGATTTCTAAACCAACGCCGTGTCCGGTGCCGTGTCCAAACTGAGCCCCATATCCCGCATCGGAGATCATCTGTCTTGCGATGCGGTCAACTTCAGAGCAAGAAACGCCGGCTTTTACAGCGCTGCATCCCGCCATTTGTGCGGCGAGAACGATATTGTAGATTTCTTTTTGTTCGGCGGACGCTTTTCCAAGAGCAATCGTTCTTGTCATATCCGAACAGTAACCGTCAACAACGCAGCCAAAGTCAAACGTAATCAGATCTCCTTTTTCAAAGCATTTCTCCGTTGGTTCTCCATGCGGAAGCGAGCTTCTTTTTCCGGAAGCGCAGATTGTACTAAACGAAAGACGTTCTGCCCCATTTTTAATAAAGAACCCTTCGATCTCCCTCGCTGCTTCTCGTTCGCTCATTCCCGGCTTTACAAACTCCAAAAGATTAGAAAAGCAACGGTCTCCCAAGGCTTCCGCTTTTTGAATGGCAAGAAGTTCTTCTTCGTCTTTCACAGCACGCAAATCTTCGACCATACCGTCAGCTCTGAGGATGCAGCTTTTCTCATCCGCAAAACAACCGAGGAGTTCCTTGTAATAGGAAACGTGGATGACATCTTCTTCAATGCCGAGGCTCGGAAACTTCCGCTCAGAAAGCAACGTAAGCAAGGTTCTCTCTTTGGATGTCAAGACGAGCTCATAAAGTGGTGAAAGCCTTTCTGCTGCTTCGATATAACGAGAATCGGTCAGCAGATAGTTTCTGTCTTGCGTAAAAAGAAGTGTGCAATTTGTCGAGCGAAATCCAGACAAATATAAAACGTTTTCCGGCTTTTGAACAAAGAACACCGGAATGTCACGTTCTTTCATTTTTTGTTTGAGCACGTCAATTTTTTTTGAGAAATCAGCCAATCTTTATCACATCTCCCAGAATTGCATAGATATCTGAAACGATTCTTGTAAAAGCAAATTCTGCTTGGAGGTATTCTGCCGCCAAGGGATCCTTTGCTAAAATCTGATATAGTGTTTGTGTCTGCTCCGCCATCTCAGCGGTAACATCGCCACCCATCACTTGCTGTGCCTGAAGTTGAAACTGTTTTTGCTGAAAATCATTAAGCATCCCTGAAAGTTCTGCGTTCTCTGACACTTTCTCTTTGATTTTCATATAAGCGACATATTCATCAGATTCTTTGAGCGCTCTTGCCAAGGTATGTGCTTGATCGTATGCATTCATTGATTAAACCTCCATAAAAATAGGCAGTATGACGGGGTTTCTCTTTGTGCGCTGATAAATGAAGTTTTGCAGGTCAGTGCGTACCGCATTTTTCATTGCACCCCAGTCTTTCGTATTTTCCTGCTGACATTTCAAAAGCCGATCGATGGCAACCTGTTTGGCGGATTCTATCAGGTCTTCTGATTCACGAACATAAACGAAGCCTCTGGAAATGATATCCGGTCCGGAACAGATTTCACCTGTCGCTTTATCGATTGCAGCGATTACAATAATCAGGCCTGCTTCGGAGAGAAGTTTTCTGTCACGAAGAACGATATTCCCGACATCTCCAATGCCCAGTCCGTCTACCATCACAGGAGAACAAGCAACCGTTTCTTTTGTCTTTTGGACCTGATTCTTTTTCAAAGAAAGAGTTTCTCCGTTGGACAAGATAAAGATTTTTTCTTTCTGCATGCCCAGATTTTCTGCAATCTTTCCATGTTCGCGCAGATGACGATACTCGCCATGAACCGGCATGAAAAATTTTGGTTTTATAAGCATATGGACGAGTTTCAGTTCTTCAGCGCAGGCATGCCCCGTTACATGGATATCTGCAATGTCCGAGTATATGACTTCTGCGCCTTTTTCAAGAAGTTTATTGACGATATTAGAGACGGTTTTCTCGTTTCCGGGAATGGGTGACGAAGAAAGTATTACCATATCACCTTTTTTAATTTGGACTGCCTTGTGTTCATTTGCCGCCATGCGGGAAAGTGCAGACATGGGTTCTCCTTGACTGCCTGTGGTAATGATAACAAGTTCGCTGTCCTTAATGTTCTTGATTTTGTTGATGTCGACAAGTACATTTGCGGGAATCTTGAGATATCCTATTTCCGTCGCAAGACTGACTACATTCACCATGCTTCTGCCCGAAATGGCAACCTTGCGGTTGAACATGACAGCCGTGTCGATAATCTTTTGCAAACGATGAACATTGGAAGCAAAGGTCGCTGCCAAAATCCTCGAAGTACTGTTTCGGAAAATGTTCTCAAGCGTCACTCCGACGGTCTTCTCAGAAGGAGTATAGCCCTTTCTCTCTGCATTCGTACTGTCTGCAAGCATAAGAAGAACCCCTTTGGAGCCAATCCTTGCAAGCTGTTGAAGATCTATCGGCTCTCCGTCAAGAGGCGTATAGTCGATTTTGAAATCTCCGGTATGAAAAACAACACCGGCCGGAGTTTCAATCGCAAAACCGAGCGCATCGGCTACGGAATGGGTCATTCTGAGTGTTTCGATGTTAAAGACACCGAGCTTCAAGGTTTGACCCGCTTTGATTACATTTGTTTTTGCCGTGATTCCATGTTCTTTTAGTTTGTTCTCTACAAGGCCAAGCGTGAGACGTGTCCCGTATAATGGCACATCAAGTTCTTTTAGCAGATAAGGGATGGCTCCGATGTGGTCTTCGTGTCCGTGCGTCAGGATGACCCCTCTTATCTTTTCGCTATTTTTTACAAGATAACTAAAGTCCGGGATTACGATATCGATCCCAAACATTTCGTCATCAGGAAACGCCAGTCCGCAGTCGATCACAAGAATATCATCCTTGTATTCCAAGACGGTGATGTTTTTTCCGATCTCACCCAACCCGCCCAAAGGAATCAGCTTGACAGCATGGTTTTCCTTATTATTTTCTGTTTGTTTCAAAAGATTATTCCTTTCTTTTTCAAATTATTTTATTACGATATTAATCAGCTTGCCCGGTACAGGTATGACTTTTAGAATCGTCTTTCCTTCGGTCAATGCTGAAACAGCATCATTTTTCATGGCTAATTCCAAGAACTCTTCTTTTGAGAGTCCATTTGCCACAGTGATTTTATCTTTTACTTTTCCATTGATTTGAATGACGACTTCAACCTCGTCCTTCACTAAAGCTTTTTCATCGACAGAGGGCCAGCTTTCTGCATAGGCCGATTCTTTGTGTCCGAGCCCCGCCCACATTTCTTCACAGATATGCGGAGTAAACGGTGACAAGAGCAGAATCAAACAGTTGATGCTGTATTTCAGCAATGCTTTATTTCTCTGCTCGATTTCTTTATATTTGTAGAGCTCATTGACCAATATCATGATTGAAGAAATAGCCGTGTTGAAGTTGAACCTGGTTCCAAGGTCTTCTGTTACTTTCTTTATTGTGCTGTTGAGAACAAAAGCAAGTTCTTTGTCGTCGGCAGAATCCACCTTATAAGTGTCAGCGGCATCCTTTGTTTCGTCTGCAAGCTCAGAAACCAGTCTGTAGACACGATTTAAGAAACGGTAGCTTCCTTCGACTCCCGCATCCGACCATTCGAGTTCTTTTTCCGGCGGTGAAGCAAAAAGTATGAAAAGTCTTGCCGTATCTGCTCCGTACTGATTGATAATCTCTTCGGGGCTCACTACGTTTCCTTTTGATTTTGACATCTTTGTGCCATCTTTTAATACCATGCCCTGCGTCAAGAGATTTTTAAACGGTTCCGAACTGGGACATAAGCCAAGATCAAATAAGAACTTATTGAAAAATCTCGCATAGAGTAAATGCAAGATGGCATGCTCAACACCACCGATATATTGATCCACCGGCATCCAGTAATCGGATTTTTCTTTATCCCAAGGAGCATTTTCGTTTTTAGCATCCGTATAACGTAAAAAATACCAAGAAGAATCAAGGAAGGTATCCATTGTATCAAGTTCTCGTTTTGCCGGACCTCCGCAGGTTGGACAAGTTGTGTTTTGGAACGTCTTGCTTGTTGCAAGTGGAGATTCGCCTTTTCCTGTAAATTCAACATCTGTCGGCAATAATACCGGAAGATTTTCAAATTTCTCAGCTACCCATCCACAATGTTCACAATAAATCATTGGAATGGGAGTTCCCCAATAACGCTGCCTCGAAATCAACCAATCGCGAAGTCTGAAATTCGTGGTCTTCGTCCCGATTTTCTTTTCTTCAAGGAAGGCAATAAATTCATCAATTGCCACTACATTGTTTTTACCGTTGAATTGTTCTGAGTTGATCAAATCACCTTCTGCTTCAAAGGCTTCTTTCAAATTATAAAGATCAATTTCAGGATTCTTTGGATCAATAACCGGGATAATCGGCAAATTATATTTGATGGCAAATTCAAAGTCGCGTTGGTCATGTGCCGGTACAGCCATGATGGCTCCGGTGCCATAATCCATCAAGACATAGTTCGCAATATAAATTGGTACTTCTTTTCCGTTCATGGGGTTGATCGCATATCTTCCGATAAAGATACCTTCTTTTTCAAGTGTCGTCGAAGTTCTTTCGATATCCGTCATATACTGCAAACGATCCATGAAGTCTGCCGTTGATTTTTCATAGTCTGTACCGGAAACCAAGTCTTTCACATAAGGATGTTCCGGCGCAAGTACCATATAGGTAACACCAAACAAAGTGTCCGCTCTTGTCGTGAAAATTCGGAGATCCTTGTCAAAATCTTTGATTGCAAAATCGACTTCCGCACCGGTGCTCTTGCCAATCCAATTTTTTTGCATGGTTTTGACCTTTGTCGGCCAACCGTCAAGCGTCTCAAGATCAGTCAAGAGCCGGTCTGCATAATCGGTAATTTTTAAGTACCACTGGTCGAGGTCTTTTTTTCCAACAGCGGAATGACAACGTTCACATTCGCCGTCAACGACTTGTTCATTTGCGAGAACCGTCTGGCAGGAAGGACACCAGTTAACCGGATTTTTCTTTTTATAGGCAAGCCCTTTTTCAAAGAACTTGATAAAGATCCACTGCATCCATCTGTAATAGTCCGGCTGACAAGTAGCAACTTCTCGATCCCAATCGTAACTGATACCAAGGGTCTTAAGTTGTTCTCTCATCTCAGCAATGTTTTCGCGGGTCCAGATGGCCGGAGCCGTCCCGTGCTTGATGGCAGCGTTTTCTGCAGGCAGACCAAAAGAGTCCCAACCCATGGGATGAAGGACATTTTTCCCTTTCATTGTCAAGTGCCTTGCAATTACGTCACCAATGGAGTAGTTGCGAACATGCCCCATATGGAGTTTTCCTGATGGATAAGGGAACATTTCTAACAGATAGTATTTTTCTTTGTCCGGATCTTCGGTCTTTTTAAACATTTTGGTTTGATCCCAATGATCCTGCCATTTTTGCTCGATTTCCGTAAAATTATACTGTTCTTGCATTTCCGTCTTTCCTCCGTTTTGCTTATTCAATTTCAAGAAAAGTCCCGTCGCTCCAGATCTTTTCTAAATTATATCTGCTTCGCTGTTCAATACTGAAAAGATTCACGATGATATCGCCATAATCGACAAGGACCCATCCGGAAGTTCTCGTTCCCTCGGTGTTTTTGGCAAAAATGCCATCAACGGCTAATTTGTTGGCGATTTCGGTCGCCAAACTACCAATCTGACGTTCGGATCCTCCTGATGCAATAATCAGGTAATCGGTAAATGCGGATTTTTCCGCAACATCGATTACCACAACATCCTTTGCTTTTTTTTCTTGTAAAACTTCAGCCACCTTTAAGGCGATTTCGCGGTTAGTCATAAGTATTCCTCTCTTCTTCCATTAACTGATTTTTTGCACGTAACGTGTCACGATCCAGTTCCATTCCGCGACTTTTTATGTAGTCGATTGAACGAGACATAGCCTTGATACACGCCTTGTCAAGGCTGATATAAGCCAGTTTTCGCAGTTCGTCGATGCCGGGATATCTTCGACCCGGTTCAATGGCATCTGCGAGGTAAACGATTTTTTCGAGTAGAGACATCCCTGCTCGGCCTGTTGTATGATAGGCCACAGCATTCAGTATGTCCTGATCTTTAATGTCGTATTCTTTTTCCATGATTTTGGCCGCAAGTTTTCCATGCGCCAAATTACTGTTGCCAAGATAGGACGGATCGAGAGAAAACTCACGAACCATTCTATCGATGACTTCAATCGGCTTCCCTCGATACATATCATGGAATAGCGCTGCTAATTCGGCTTTTTCCTGATCTGCGCCGTAGCGTTTTGCCAAATTGATTGCTTCCAAAGCCACCGCATAGGTATGGCGTTTTCGTTTGTCGGAAAGATAGTTCTCTAAATATTCTTCAATTCTATTTTTTGTCTGCACATCTATCATACTTACTTTACCATTATACTACGTTTCAAACATTCCTCGTATAGAGATCATTCTTGTAAATGTAGTCTTCTACTGCAGGAGGAAGGAGATATTTGATGCTTCTTCCCTCTTCCGCTCTTTGTTTGATATCTGTTGAAGAAATGTCTATCTTGGGCATATGAATCTTTTGAATCTCCGTTCCATAGAGGCTTTCAATTTTATGGATCATCAGATCCCTGCTTTTATCTTTGTAACGCGGGCGAGCTCCGACAATGAGCGAGAACTCTTTGAAAATGCTCTCCGCAGCATACCATTGCTCAAGACTGATAAAAGAATCCGTGCCACAGATAAAATAGATTTTTGTGCCTTTTGGATAAAGTTCACGACAAGCTTTTAGCGTTTCATAAGTGTAAGAAGCGCCTTCTTTCTTCAATTCTATGTCTGAAAGATTGAAACCTATATTTTCTTTGATCGCCAAACTGACCATAGCATAACGATGCTTGTCTTCCACAGGAGGTTTCAGCAATTTGAAAGGAGAAATCCGGGCCGGCATAAAAATGACTCGGTCAAGCCCCACTGCATCCCTTGCCTGTTCTGCAAGTAAAAGATGCCCGTAATGAATGGGATCGAAACTCCCTCCAATGATGCCTATTTTTTTCATTTCTCTTCCTTGTCATATTCAACACGGATACCGAGTTCTTCGAGTTGTGACGGGTTCGGTGTAGACGGTGCATCGGAAAGAAGACAGCTTGCCGCTTGATTTTTCGGGAAAGCCATGACGTCGCGGATGCTTTTTTCGCCGCAGAGGAGCATGATTAAGCGATCCAACCCATACGCGAGTCCGCCGTGCGGGGGTGTTCCATAGCGAAATGCTTCCAACAAGAAGCCGAATTTACGATCTGCCTCTTCGTCCGAAAGGCCAATTACATCAAACATTTTCTTCTGAAGTGCTCTGTCGTGAATACGAATACTGCCACCGCCGAGTTCCACGCCGTTCAGTATAATATCGTAAGCTCTTGCCTTGACCTTTCCCGGGTCGGTGTCGAGAAGCGGAACGTCTTCGAGTTTTGGCGCGGTAAACGGGTGATGCATCGCGCTAAAACGGTTTTCTTCTTCATCATATTCGAGAAGAGGAAAATCAACGACCCAAAGCAGTTTATAATCTTGATCATCAAGTAAGCCGAGTTTTCCCGCGAGATCACGTCGCAAGAATCCCAAACTATCAAACGCAACTTTGTCGGTTCCGGCAACGATAAGAATCAAGTCATTGTCTCCTGCATCCATTGCATCCGCAAGGATTTTTAAACCTGCCTGATCATAGAACTTATTGAAAGAAGACGTCAATTCAGCACCGGTTCTGATCCAAGCCAAACCTTTTGCACCAAAGACTTTAATCGATTCTTGGATCTTATCGACATCCTTCCTGCTGAAACGATCGCTATAGCCTTTGAGGTTGATAGCACGAACGGATCCTCCGGCAGCTACCGCATCAAAGAAAATAGGAAGTGGGCTGTCTTTTACAAGAGTACTCAGATCCTTCAGTTCAAACCCGACACGAGTGTCCGGTTTGTCACTTCCATAACGTGACATTGCTTCTTCATAGGGCAATCTCGGAAGTGGCAGTGAGATTTCGACGCCCATTACTTCTCGGAAAAGACGTTCTAAGAATCTTTCTTGCACATCAATAATGATGTCTTCATCAACAAAGGACATTTCCAAGTCAATCTGCGTGAATTCAGGTTGCCTATCGGCACGAAGATCTTCGTCGCGGAAGCATTTTGCAATTTGGAAATAACGATCCGCACCCGAAACCATCAGGATTTGTTTGAAAACCTGCGGAGACTGTGGCAAACCATAGAATTTACCGCGTTGTGTCCTGCTTGGGACAAGATAATCCCTCGCCCCCTCCGGCGTCGTATTGGCAAGGATCGGTGTTTCAATTTCAGTGAATCCTTCTCCATTAAAATAATCACGCGCAAGATGCGTTACCTGATGGCGAAAGGCAAGGTTCTTTTGCATCTTTGGTTTTCTGAGATCCAAGTAACGATATTTCAAGCGAAGATCATCGGATACATTATCGTCGTCTTTCACATAAATCGGCGGCGTATCTGCCTCATTATAGATTAAAAGTTCGTCAACGAAAATTTCGATTTCTCCTGTTTCGAGATCTTTGTTTTTCGCTTGTCTTTCTTTTACGATTCCCTTTACGCCGACAACGTATTCACTGCGAAGTCGATCTGCTTCTGCAAACAGTTTTTCAGGAACATCCTCATTAAATACTATCTGAACGATCCCTGATTTATCTCGTAAATCGCAGAAAATCAGTCCTCCCAAGTTCCTGCGCTTTTGAACCCATCCATTTAAGACCACACGCTCTCCGTCGTGTTCCATTCTAAGATCACCGCACATATGGCTCCTCTTAAAGATTGCTTTCTCTGTCATAAAAATATCCCCTTTCGCTTTCTTTCTATCATTTCTTCTATTTTTTCAATATATATTTCATAATTGGAAACATTCGCTATTCGTTCCAGCTTATTTTCCTTTGGGTTCAGGATTTTGCTGATGCCTCCGGCACCGAGGGCAATTATAGATTGGTTTTCTTCCATGATTCTTGTGTTATACAGGCTCTCTTTTCCGGGCAACGAATATCCGACATTTTCGAAATTACCGGTCATTTGTTTTTGACGGTAAAGATAATAGGGTCGATAACCGGCTTCTTTTAGGAGACTTGCTCCTATCTGCAACATATTTCCTACCGTTTGCCCTTGTCGATAATTATAATCGTCTTCTTCGGCTTTTAATTTTGAAGCACGTTTAAGGGCCAAGGTATGAACGGTTATATTCTCGGGTGCTAAAGAAAGCACGAGTTCAAGGCTCCTTTTGAAATCTTCGGGATTCTCATCCGGTAATCCAGCAATCAAATCCATGTTAATGGAAGAAAAAGCGTACTTCCTCGCCATTTTATAGGCTTCTAAAATCTGTTCAGGACTATGTTCTCGACCGATTTTTCTGAGTGTCTCGGCTTTCATTGTCTGCGGATTGATGCTGATGCGGTCAGCTCCGTTTTCGCGGATTAAAGACAATTTTTCTTCGGTGATTGTGTCAGGTCGCCCTGCTTCCACAGTGTATTCGCATACTCTTTTTAAATCAAAATTTTCTCGTATCGTAGATAATAGGCTTTGGAGCGCAGTCTCGTTCAGCGTGGTTGGCGTTCCTCCTCCGATATAAAGAGATTCCGCATAAGCACCGCGCTCATTGATGACTTTCGCGGTATACTCGATTTCTTGTTTCAAAGCAAGAAGGTACTGTTGCATCTGCTCTTCTGCCACCTGATACGATGGAAAGGAGCAATAGACACATCTTGTCGGACAAAATGGGATGCCGACATAGATTCCCAGCGCCTTGTCGTTTGAATCGAACAGAATCTCCTGCTGCGTCTTCCAAGTATCTAACAGCAGCTCCGCTTTTTCTTTGTGTAAGCGATAGTCTTCTGTCAGCAGGCGAAAAACTGCTGCTTCGCTTCCTTCACGGTGCAGCAATTCTCCTGTAAGCTTTACCGGCCGAACCCCCGTAAGGATGCCCCATTCCGGTTTTTTGCCGGTGCAGCGTGAAAGTTCATCATAGAGATATCGCTTCCCCTCGTTTTTTTCTGAAATCTTGTCAGGAACGCGAACCAATAGATCTCCCGGCGTTGTTAGAAAGTTATACTCCCATGGGTCGTTGTCTAAGATTTCGTAAGCTCCCGGAGGCAAAAACATCCTTACAAGTTCACGAAGCTCATAAGGGTTATCCGCTTGATTGAACCAAATCTTATACAAAAGGATTGTACTCCTTTTCCGTTGCAATCGTAGTATTTCCCATATGACCGGGGAATACTTCCGTGTTGTCCGGTAAAACGAAGAGTTTGCTTTTTATCGAATGGATAATGGCTTCAAAAGAGGAACCTGGGAAATCTGTTCTTCCAATCGACTGCGCAAACAAGGTATCACCACTAAACAAAGCATTTCCGGTATAGATGCACATCCCTCCCGGAGTATGTCCCGGTGTAAACAGGAACCTAAGAAGCATTTCTCCGACAGCAAGGGTTTCGTCGTCATTTACGTAAAGATCCGCGGCAAGGCTGATTGGAACTCCGCAAGTCATAGGCGAATGATTGAGCCTAGGGTCTAAGAGAAGTTCTTTTTCCGCCTCATGTGCCACAACTTTTGCGGAGGGAAATTCGGCTTGATATGCCTTCACTCCGCCAATGTGATCTCCATGACCATGAGTCAAGATGATATATTCCACATCGATTTCATTTGCTTTCGCATAGTCAACAAGTTTGCTATTGTTCCCGCCAGGATCGACAATAAAAGCTTTTTTGCTGTTTTCATCAACCACGAGGTAACAATTCACGCCCAAAGGGCCGCTGATATAATGGTTTATTTGCATGATTCTCTCCTGTTATTTAATAATTCTTTCGGCTGTCAAGAAGCAAAGTCACCGGTCCGTCATTTTCAATACTAACGACCATTTCTGCTTGAAAAACGCCTTCTTGTACAAAGATACCGCGATTTTTGCAAAAGACAACAAAATACTCATACAGTTCTTTCGCAATTTCGGGTCTTGCTGCCTTAATAAAGCTTGGTCTTTTGCCTTTGCGACAATCTCCGAGCAAAGTAAACTGTGAAATGGCTAAAAGCGCGCCTCCGACATCTGACAAAGAGAGGTTCATTTTCCCATCTTCGTCATCAAAGACTCGAAGTCCTACGATTTTTTCTCCCAGATAGTCTGCATCTTCCTTCGTGTCGCCTTCTTCTACTCCAAGCAACACCGTAAAACCCTTTTCAATAGCTCCGGTAATGACACCGTCAACACTTACACTGGATTTTAATACTCGTTGTACAACCGCTCTCATTTTGCCTCTCCTATCGTGATTCTTACATATTGGCGCGGTAGACGTCGGCAACACCGGGCACATTGCGCAATTGTCTGAGCACCTTTGCAAGTTCTCCGGTATTTGACAGTGATAATGTCATCGTTATATTTGCAATGTTTTCTTTTCCACTCTTTGCGTTGACACCGGCAATGTGAACATCCATTTCCTCGCAAATACGGGAAATGTCTGAGAACAAGCCTTTTCTGTCTTCGGCAAGGATATGGATATCCGCATTATAGGACATGTTTGGTTTCTGAGAATTCCATTCGACATCGATAAAGCGTTGTCGCTCTTCTTCCGGCAAACTGATCATATTGATACAATCTTTTCGATGTACAGAAATCCCTCTTCCTTTTGTGATGAATCCTACGATTTCATCACCGGGGACAGGATTACAGCATTTTGCAAAGCGAATAAGAAGGTCGCCCATCCCCTCCACCGTGATTCCTGTATGTCCGGATTCTTTGGGCTTCTTTTTCTCTTCGGTAAATACTTTTTCTTCTTTATCTTTCTTTTTGAGTTCAAGCTGCTTTTCTTCATGATAGAACTCAATCAGCATCGTTACCAATTTTGAAAGAAGAACGCCGCCGTAACTGATTGAAGTATAGAGCTCGTCGGAGGAAGCCAGGTTCATATTTTTAGCAGCTTTGTTGATCCATTGATTACGAATAATCTGCTGCGGTTCATACCCCTTTCGACGGACATACTTCGCCAGCATGTCCTTTCCTTTGTCGACACTTTCGCCCTTGTTTTCTTTTTTCAAACACTGTCTGATTTTATTCCTGGCGGTATTACTCTTTACGATTTTAAGCCAATCAATGCTTGGCCCTTTACTGTTTGAAGAAGTTACAATATCAATGATTTCACCATTTTTGAGAGTGTAATCAATCGGTACCATTTTTCCGTTGACCTTTGCACCAATACATTTCGCTCCGATTGCAGAGTGAATCTTAAATGCAAAATCCAAGGGAGTCGATCCTGCCGGAAGTTCTATGACATCGCCTTTCGGGGTAAATACAAAAACCTGATTCGAAAAAAGATCGACTTTTAGAGTTTCCATGAACTCTTTGGGATCATTCAACTCTTTTTGCCATTCCAAAGTCTGTCGAAGCCAAGCGAGTTTTCCCTCTTCTCGGTCTTGTGAAACGCCCTCTTTATATTTCCAATGTGCGGCGATACCATATTCAGCAATTTTGTGCATTTCAGCAGTTCTAATCTGAATCTCAAAAGGATCCCCATGATCTCCGATTACCGTAGTATGAAGCGACTGATAGCGATTTGGTTTTGGCATCGCAATGTAATCTTTGAAACGGCCGGGGATTGGCTTCCACATTGTATGGACGACACCAAGAACGGCATAGCAGTCTTTCACGGTGTCTACGATAATGCGAATTGCCATCAGGTCGAAGATTTCGTCCAGTTGCTTGTTCTGGTATTTCATCTTGCGATAAATGCTGTAAAAATGCTTGTTTCTACCTGTGATATCATATTCAAAATCCAGTTTGTCAAGAGCCTCACGAATTGCGTCAATGACTGTTTCAATACTCGCCTTGCGCTGATCCTTTTTCATTTTCACTTGGCTCACAAGGGTATAATAGGCCTCTGGGTCAAGTTGCTTGAGGGCAATGTCCTCAAGCTCGAATTTCATGGTGTAAATACCGAGCCTGCTCGCCAAAGGTGCATAGATTTCTAACGTTTCCTTGCACTTTTCACGAATCTGATCCTCGTTCATGTAATTGATCGTCCGCAAATTATGCAGTCGATCCGCTAATTTTATGATCAAAACACGGATATCTTTTGACATAGCGAGGAACATCTTACGGAGGTTCTCCGCCTGTCTTTCTTCTTTGCTTTCAAAAACCAGCGAGCCGAGCTTTGTCACTCCGTCTACGAGAAGCGCAACTTCAGAACCGAAATCTTTTTTTAAGTCCTCTTGGGTATAGGGGGTGTCTTCCACTGCATCATGCAAAAGGCCTGCAATCAGAGTGTTTTCATCCATACCGAGTTCCGCAAGGATTTTCACTACAGACAAAGGATGGGTGATATAATCCTCCCCCGATTTCCGTAGCTGCCCTTCGTGCATCTGTTCCGCTTTTAGATAGGCTTGCTCAAGCAGCGCCATATCCAAATTCGGATTGATGACAAGCAATTCACTTATGAATTGTTCCATGCGTTCGGTGTTTTCCATAGATTCCTCTCTGCTTATTTCCCTTGATATTTTTTTCTGTTAGTAAGCATTGTCAGCTCATAATAAATCGGGCTTGCAATGGTAACCGACGAAGCGGCACCGGCGATGATTCCTACAATCAGCGGCAAGGTGAAATCTTTTAACGTGGTTCCTCCCAAAATATAAAGCGGGATGATTGCTATAATCGTCGTTAAGGATGTCATTATGGAGCGCACCAAGGTTTGGTTGATACTTTTATCTAAAAGCTCCTCAATCTTGGTTTTCTTCATGAATTTTAGATTCTCTCTCACGCGGTCAAAGATAACAATTGTATCATTAATCGAATAACCGACAATAATCAACACACCCGCAATGAAAGGGTTGTTGATTGGAATTTGGAACAGCCCATAAACAGCAACAACAATCAGGACGTCATGGATAAGTGCAATGAGAGATGCCACGCCAAATTTCCACTCAAAGCGTACAATAATATAAATAAGCATACACAGTGACGCAATCAAAACAGCTTTTATGGCATTTTGCTTTAAAAGGTCTCCGATAGACGCACTGAATTGTTCCGCATTGATTACGTCTTTTGCCGTGAGATCAAAGGTCTCGTACATGTCTTTTAAAACGACTTGTCTTGCTGCATTATCAAGCGATTTTGTTGTTTTGATAATAACTTCTTGATTATTTTCTCCGGCGTGAACGACAGATGCTTCAATGTCGTTTTCGGAAAGAACCGACTGTACTTCCTTTACACTTACGGTTTGATGCATATCGATTTGCATCATCGTGCCGCCGGTGAAGTCAATTCCGTAATTGAAGCCGCGAATCAAACCGGAGCCCACACCTACCAAAATAATGACTAAGGAAACGATATAAAAATATTTTCTGTATTTGATAAAAGAGAATTCGCGTTTGAACATAAATCTTTTTGAGGCAAATCCAAAGAATTTTGGTGTTCCTAAGAGTTTCGTTTCTGCGGTCGTTTTTAAAAGGAATTGGGTTACAAGGACTGCGGTCAAAACGCTGACTACAATACCAATCATCAGTGTTGCCGCAAACCCCTTTACGGGGCCTGTTCCCATTTGGTATAAAACAACACCGGCAATCAATGTAGTAAGTTGGGAATCGACGATGGTTGCAAGTGCTCTGCGGAATCCCGAATCCACCGATACTCTCAGAGATTTGTCGCTATAGTATTCTTCTTTGACTCTGGCAAAGATAATAACATTTGCATCGACTGCCATACCAATAGAAAGAATAAAACCTGCAATTCCGGGAAGATTCAAAACTTGTGATAACAGTGCGGTGATTCCAAATACAATCATAATGTACAAGAGTAAGGCAATATCAGCAGTAACACCCATGACCCAATACATGGCGATCATAAACAGTAAAATAAGGACAACACCTATCACACCCGCCAAAATGCTTGAATGAAGGGAATCAATTCCAAGGTTCGGTCCAATCATAGAGGTTTGAACTTCCGTGAGTCCGACGGGAAGCGCACCTCCGCGGATGAGCATGGCAAGCTCAGTCATTTCTTCGTCGCTGAAATTGCCTGTAATCTGGGCTTTCCCTCCGGAGATTACCGCATTAACCGAGGGAGAAGAAATTACATTTCCATCAAGTACAATATAAATGCAATCGTCGGGTTTTCCTGTTGTCGGGTTAATGACTTCGCCGTAAAAAGCCTTTCGTGTTCCTTCTTCAAAGGCAGCGGCACCTTCGCTGTCAAATTCAAGATCAATGGCATTAAATCCCTTTTCGTCTTTTCCGATGCTCGCATCTTTTACTTTGCTTCCATCGAGAACCAGACTGCCATCTCCGAGAATAAATTGCAATTGCGCTGTTTTCCCAATTGTTTCAATTGCCTTCTCAGAGTCGTCCGCTCCGGGAAGTTCTATCCGAATTTTATCTTGGCCTTCAATCGTAACGACCGGTTCTGATAATCCCATTTTATTAACTCGATCTTCAATGATCGTTTGTGTTTGTTCCATGAGTGCAGTCAGTTCCGCACCCGTTGCATCGGTTTCGGCTTGCATGACTACATAAACGCCACCTTTAAAATCAAGACCCAGCTTGATTTTATCGAGGAAGCTGGGACCAATGCCCGTAAGAGTTGTTATGGCGCCCGCGATGATTAGTAGCGCAAGCAACGCCGCCAGTACTTTTTTCATTCGTTTATTCCCTTCTGTCTCTAATAAAATACTTACAGAATATTTTACTACTTTTTGTAAGCTTTCACAAGCAAAATGCGTTCCTTTTCTGCGTTTTGACGAATGAAAAGCAAAGTATGTCAGTAAAAACAATTAAAAACCCTGCACCGATAAGGTACAGGGTCGAAACACGAAAGCATTTCTATTCTGCAGTTTTCTCTTCTGTGACTTCAACGACTGCTTCTGCAGACGAATCTTCACTCGGAGTTTCCTCAATTGCTTCTGTAGAAACAGTAGCTGTGGAAACGCTCTTTTCCAGTTTTTTAGGTTTGATTTTTTTTACTTCTTGCTCTGTATCTTCTTCTGTAGCAGTTTTCTTAGTTCTTGCTGCTACCGGTTCTTCATTAAGAACCTTTGATACGGCCCATCTGGCGACTTCGATCTTTGTTTTATCGGCTCCGACCTGAATGACCAGTTGTTCGTCCTTTGCTTTTACGACGGTTCCATAGATTCCACCGATCGTAATAATCTGATCTCCTGCTTTGATTGCGGATCTCATAGTGTTAATCTGCTTGTCTCTTTTTTTCTGCGGCCTGATCAGCAGAAAGTACATGATGACGATCAGCAGAATCAAAGGCGCTAGTGACATAAGTTGCTCCATTGTGTGTCCTCCTCTCGAATCTAATATGAATTATATCGGAAAATGCCGAAAAAGCAAATGTTTTTTCTTGATTTTCATACTTCGCTATGCTATCATAACTTTGTTGTGCCGGCGTGATGGAATTGGCAGACGTGCGGGACTCAAAATCCCGTGGTGGTAACACCGTATCGGTTCGACCCCGATCGCCGGCACCATTTTATTTATATCGGGGCGTGGCGCAGCTTGGTAGCGCGTTTGACTGGGGGTCAAAAGGCCGCAGGTTCGAATCCTGTCGCTCCGACCAAAAAAAGACTGGATATCTTCTGATATGCAGTCTTTTTGTTATATATCAATACATCATGTAGAAAGAACAAATTGTCCTATGATAGTTTGCATTTGCTTCAGAATATGCCGAACCCCGCTGCTAGTCATGACAGCGGGGTCTGCACTTCTTTTTGGAGGGGGTTTTGGTCACTGCGGCTTCCTACGTGGTCGAACGGAAGATAGTTTCTTGCCACAAGACTTCATAAACGAAGCATAAAACCTGTCCCTACTATAATGTCAATCCCTTGTTCTAAAAAAAAATAAATTTGTTTTGAAAAACAAATCGCCCTTTTATCAAATGTTACCTCCTTTGAATAAACATTTACTGTAAAACTAGTTCAAAAACGACTCCGCGCAATCCTTGCATCGGGCTGTTATATAAATAACAGGTTGCCGCGCTCTCTTTCGCTTATAATCCTCACCTATTTCGTGATTCAAAAAACAAAAAAAGGAGAAGCCCTTGAAAAGCTTCACCTTACTACAAGCCTCTATACTGTATGAACCCCAAGATACATCGACTCAAGAAATAGTTTTTCAAACGCGGGATGGCTCGACAGTTCGATATGCTTTGCACTTTTCGTTAATTGGATTGTCTCTGTCCGCAGCTTGTCTGAAAGAAGCGCCATAGAAGCCCCTATTCCCGCAGCATTGCCGACAGAAAGCAGTTTATCCCTTGGAACATCTGGCAAAAGGCCGATTCGAACCGCATTGTCTTTATTAATATCACTACCAAAGGCTCC
>JAQUUY010000069.1 GCA_028693645.1 Eubacteriales bacterium
GTCGTGTACGAGACCTTTTTGCCTTTTTCATTTTCAATCTTGAAACAATCTTTATTGGCGGCCTGTGCCTCTTCGCTCGTCATGTTTTCCGAGAATTTGAGTTTGACGGCGACATTCGTCATTGTAAGTGTGTTTGTTCCTTCTTCGGGATAGACGCTTTCGAGTGTCAAACCTTGTGCAAAGCTGAAACATACTGCCGATAACACGATCATAACGGAAAGGCTAACGATTATGCCTATTCTCTTCATTGTTTGATTTTCCTCCTGATTGCTCGCTTGCTTGTATTTTTGATATCATGCCAGAGCCTTATTGCTCGGTCTTGCTTTTTCGCCGTTTTCGCAATTCTCGAAAGAATTCCTTTAAAAGTTGGGCGCACTCTTCTTGCAAAATGCCGGTCTCTATTTCGACAAAATGATTGAGCCTCGGATCCTGCGGAATGTTTGTGAGTGAGCCGCACGCACCTGCTTTGGGATCCATCGTACCAATGTAGAGTTTTTCGATTCTCGAAAGAACGATTGCCCCCGAACACATTGAGCACGGCTCCGTCGTGACGTACAGCCGACAGCCTGACAATCTCCAGCCTCCCAGCGTTTCGGCCGCCTGTCTGATGGCAATCATCTCGGCATGGCCGGTAGGGTCTTTCGCAGTTTCCGTGAGATTATGGCCCCTGCCGATGATTACGCCGTCATGCTCAACGACGGCTCCGACGGGGACTTCGCCTTTTTGAAATGCTTTTTGAGCTTCCAAAAGAGATTCCCTCATATACTTCTCTGGATCCATTTTATCTTGCTCCCACCGAAGCCATCCCGGTTCCCCATGGATTTCTCCGATTATTTTCTTGCTTGCGCCAGTATACGACGGGGACGCATTAGCCTTACTATATTATCATATAATTAAATTGTTTTCAATTGCTATTTGGCGAGGGTTTTTTGGAGATTTGTACGATATCAATACTCCGACGATTTCCCACTCGTTAGAAAACGCTTGCGACGTTTGACGGAAATTGCTAAGATGATGATAGCGATGTTTATAAGACTTCAATATCGAATTCTGCTAAAATGCTTCTTCTACTTTAATACTCTTCCGAAAGAAGGTGTATCTCATGTGGTTAGACATTGCCGTGGTGGTAATCTTTCTGCTTTCCACGGCTCAAGGCTTGAGAAAAGGATTCG
Source organism: Eubacteriales bacterium (assembly GCA_028693645.1). GTDB lineage: Bacteria > Bacillota > Clostridia > Peptostreptococcales > Anaerovoracaceae > STD2-154. The sequence continues at coordinate 1,173 of JAQUUY010000069.1, forward strand.
TCCAAACCTTTATCCATGCGATTGGATGGTTGTTGGCCCTCGTAATCAGTTATGCCAGCTACCCCTTTGCGGCAAGTTTTTTGAAGGACAAAACCGGTTTGTATGATTTTTTGCATTTGAGCATCCTGTCCCGATTAAGCGACGGTGGCTCTGCGGAAAGCGATTCTATCATAAACGGCCTTCCGCTGTTGCTGAAATCCCCCATCGTAGCAATTCAAGATTCTATTACCGCTACGCTCGCGACCGGTCTTACTGATTTTCTGTTCAACCTCATGTCCTTTTTGCTTGTAGCACTCATCGTCCGCGCGATTCTGCTCCTGTTGTCTTCGCTTCTGAGCAAGAAACGTCACGGCGGAGTGACCGGCTTTGTGGACGGCTTGTTCGGGCTACTCGCCGGTGCGGCAAAAGGAATCCTTTTGAACTTTGTTCTTTTAGCGCTTCTGGTTCCGATTATCAGCTTTTCCTCGGGAGATGCAATCATGACTGCGCTTGAAAATTCAATGATTGCAAAGACGCTGTATGACAACAATTTGCTCTTTTTGATCATCCACGATTTCCTATAGGAACTGCGAAGGTTTTATCCGACAACGCAGGAATGGATAGGAAAGAACTTGTTGAAAGCCCCCTTTGCTTATGTTAGAATGACTAAGTCCTGCTCCCGTAGCTCAGGGGATAGAGCGTCGGTTTCCTAAACCGTGCGTCGGATGTTCGAATCATCTCGGGAGTGCCATTAAAAAAGCGATAGGCTTCAGTCTATCGCTTTTTTAATTATTCTCAAGAAGAGATGATTCGAACATGAAAATGCGCCGAGGGAGCAGGGAAGCATCGCGGATGCTTCCCCCCGAGGCGGTCCGAGCGCTGTATTTGCGCGAAGGACGGCAGATTTTGTCGAAGGCAAAAGATGCGAAATCATCTCGGGAGTGCCAAAATAAAAATATCGCCCATGCGGCGGTATTTTTATTTTTTGTCCTTGCTCCGAGGGAATTCGAGCATCCGACAAGAGTGCTCTATTTCTTCGTTTCAGAAATAATCCATTTCCCGTTTCGATTTGAACCCTGTCGCTCTATTGTTCCTCGCTTCTGCAAATCGGCCATCAGACGCTTCACGGTTGCAAGAGAAACTTCCAACTTTTCTTTTAGTTCCGCCTGTCTGATTGCAGGGTTTTCTCGGATAAATCTCAGGATTTCAATATGCTTTTCGGGAAAGGCATCATTGGTGTCATTGGTGTCATCATTGGTGTCATTGGTGTCATCAGCATGAGCCCAATCCTTCTCTGGAAGCTGACGATATATGCTCACCCGGAAATCACCATCGAGATCAATAAATTCGGGTTCCGGAAGCCCATATTCTTTGCTCTCCCGAAGGATACGGGGGATTCCACTTCCCCATTTTTCGATGATCTTCATGTAAGAGAAAGCATTTGCAATCGCCCGATTTCTGATTTTGGAATAGCCCGCCATCATTTTTTCGATGGACACACCGTTCATCAGCATTCCGGGAGAAGTCACTTCCAACCGGTCGTCATAAATTGCCACTTGAATATTTCCCGGTTCCAAATAGCTCCGGTGTGCAACGGAGTTCGCAATCAACTCCCGCACACTATCCAGCGGCAATTCATAAACATCCTGGCGGTATAATCCTTGAATTTTCATACCACGATTAAGTTTTTCCAACACATACTGATATGCTGCTTCCATTTGCGCCTGAATAGAACCATCAAATTCACGCCGATCCACAAAATATGTCCGGTCTGTGCCTTTGAAAACCGCACACTGGATGACAGGTTGGACTTCAGCTTGTCCGGTCAGCAACGCATAGGCATTGGTGGGAACAATGGCCCCCTCCCTTTCTGCCAAAACGCCCCAAGAAAGCAACACATTCTGTGTAACATCGTTGACCTTTGCTTTTTCAGCATTGGTTAAAGCGTTTTTTAATGCTACGGACTTCAATTCTTGACACATCCGTTCAATGTCCTCGTTGGTCACGGCAAGCCCTTCGCACGGCTCACAGTCATAGTAGCGGTTTTGGCCTTCTAGAATCAATTCTTTCAGCATATAATCCGCCACATGCCTTGTGGTGCCAGAGACCCTTATAAAGGAACCCGCTAAAATTCCCTTGGATTTTAGGTAGTACGGACGCATTTTGCCGGGAGCAATCTCTACCGCGATAACGGTCTTATCCTCAATCGTCTGCAAAGTCACATCCGGTATGATTCTCGGTTCACAACTGTCAGAGATTGAATTAGTGATTGCATCCATCGTCCGGAAGATGTTATCCGGATTTATCCCAACCACTTGCAGTGTCTTATCATCAATGCCAAAAACGATTCTGCCACCGCGGCCATTGGCATAGGCAATTACTGTTTTCATGTATTTTTCGCTATTGCTCGGCACATCAATTTTATATTCAACACTTTGTGATTCACCGGAAAACAGCATCTCCTTAGCCAAGTTCATCCCTCCAAATTTTATTTTTATACTATGCGCTATTTTTAAAGTGGCCTCGAAACAATGTCTCGACAGCTCTTACTGAAATTAAGTATAGCATTGTTCGTTCACAAAGAAAACAAAACAATACTCCACAAGGGATTCAAAAAACGAGCGTTAAGAAAAGCATCGCGGATGCTTTTTAGCGTGGCAGTCCGAGCGCTGTGTTTGCTCATTTTATAGCGCTTCAGCGCTAAAGTAAAATGGGACAGCAGAGGTGCGCGAAGGACGGCAGATTTTGTCGAATACAAAAGATGCGAAATCATTTTCATAAACAAAGATAATATCATCCTTATTGTCTACAATAAAGATGCAGTGAATTTTCTGTTGGTATGTCTAACGCCATAGCATCAATGTTGGGAAACTCGCTAACGATTGCAGCGCAAAGCGATATGTATATCTCCTGACATTCTTTTTCAAATGCGCCATTGTAACCGTCAGGGCTATCGACCTCATTACTTATGCGCAATACATTTAAGCCCTTTACTGTCAATAAATACTTGAATAATTCTTTACCAGCAAAATATTGTTTGAGTGATTCTTCTTGAAAAAGGTGCTTGTATCTGCTGCCTCTCTCATAGACTCCTATAAATTTATTAGTTCAAGCAGTCAAGATATCCATACGAATATAAGTAAACAAAAAAATACAATACGCCAAGAATTAGAGCTACAATTGCTGCCCATTTATTTTTTTGTTTAGTTTGATCAAACCTATAGAGGCCAATTGAACTGATTATTATAGCCAAAATTGGCAACAACCCGAACATGCCTCCAAAGAAAATTGATAGGATTCCAAGGGCGAGGCCAATTAATGCAATTGTACTATCTTTTTTTTCAGGGATATCCTCTTTGCGACTCATTTTGTCATCCGCAAAGAGAAAGCCTAAATTTTGGTATTTTTCCGTCAAAACTTGATTACCCAATATAGCTCTTGCCATGCACGTGGGTAATGAAACTTCGAATGGATAACACTTATTTTCTTTATTTTTATCAGTAAAATCAAAAGTTACAAAAGCAGTTTTATCATCTATATGCCTACTGTTCCATCCAGAAATAGAATGTACTTCTTTTGCGGACATAGCATTATTAAGATAAGCTTCATTATTAATATTATCTTCGTAACTATGAGCGGCTTTTGCAATGGCAATTGCGTATTCTCTAAACTGATAGAAATAATATTTTTCTAAAAAATGTCCAATGATTCCAGCGAACGTATAGAAAACACTGCACAACCAAAGCCCAAAACAAGCGTAAAGGCACAAACGAACAAAGGTGTTGTTAAATGAGGTAATGCCAATTATTACAAAATCTAAAGTATTACTTAAAAAATTTATTTTGGGTGTGAGTAGAAAAATAAATATGAAAAGCAAAAGACCAGAAATTAAAAACGTTCCTGTTTTAGACAGAAATTTAAACTGCTTTAGTTTCTTATAATACTCCATTTTTACCGCCCCCAGTTATTCCCTGAAATGTGCTTAGTGCTTAATTTCAATGTCGAACATTCTTTTTAGTTTGACAGGTAACACAATCTTTCGAAGCTCGTCAACTTTCCTCGCTATTCTAATTTCTTTCATATCCTTACATCCTTTCAACTCATTACTAATTTAGTATAGAATCAAGAAACAATTAAGTCAAGTTCTGAACATTCTGCTGTTTGTTCCATTGTATTTTAGCCATTGAATACAGCCCTTTATTTCGTTTTTTCAGGGTCCTCCATGCGCGGTCGCATATAACGTTCCACTCTCACGCTGCTCCCGAACCTTGCAACCCGCTCTTCGGCGGCGGTGCTTGCACCCGCTTATGCGGCGTGGCTGGCCAACTTTCTAGAAAACTGGCAACCAGGCACGAACTCTCCGGAACAGCCACCAGCGTGAGTGCTTTCGTTAGGTGAAACCAGTATTATCTGTTAAGTAGATATTCAGCTAGTGAATTACAATTTCTATTTTCTTCTTTGGCTCCAAAACGTTTATTTCTATATCCAGCCAAGCTTTCAATGAATTTATTTTTTCAAACCATTCCTCTATATTGGGTAACTCTGACAATACCTCAATTATAATAGCCTTATTCGCGATGCGAATATCTAAACCTCTCAAAATATTTTTTAGCATACGTTCTTCGCCCTCCCCCATAAAAAATTTTGTTGGCTCAATCGTATCTACAACTCCTAAAAAATAAGTTAACGGATCCTCGGCGAATTTAACCTTATGACTATCATCTAAATTATCTAGCCCATACCGTTTATAACATAGGTTAGATTCATCTCCATGCCAAATATTGTGAGCAATAATTGCATTTGCAATATATGCAAAATGATCCAAATGTTCAATTTTCCACTTTAACCCGTTATATTCAAATGACTCATACTTATTATCTCCGCGAACCTCTTCCGACTGTTTTTCCCAAGCTTGATTGTAATTCTTTAAAAGTCTGTCGTATTGTAATAAACCACCTAAAATTCCATGTTCAATTTTTCCACAATGATTCCTTCGATATAAAAAATAATTTTCAACAAGTGTTTTTGAATAAGTAAAAGGATAAATATCCTTACACAACCATCTATGCGCATATACATCATGTTTAATACTTTCTTTTTCACAATAATATTTCAAACAGTCGGAAGGCGATCCAATAAACAAAGTATCTTGTTCCTTTTCTTCAACAGTTGCAATATCATGATAAAGGCAAGTTAAAAACCAAGTATATGTAAATTTATAGTTCCAATCGTTCCCCCACTTTGGAATAATAAATTTTATTTTACGCGTAATCTCTGTTTCAAATATTCTTCGTAAATAAAATCCCAAAAAATACAAGGAAACTGTATGTATATGTTTACCCGTCGTTTCATATTCGGCCGAAAAATTTAAGTCAAAGGCTTTTGCCTTTCCTCCTGTACTAAAATATTTTTTTATGAACTCATGTGCTGAAGTATCCGTCAAATTATCAAACAAATCCTTGATTGTAAGTTCTTGTTCACTGTAATAAATCGCTTTTCTCTCTTGACAAATTTGTTGCATTTTTTCAAAGTAATTCATTTTTTTATCTCCGCTCACTATACTAATGTTTTTATTTTTATAAACGCACCCCAAAGTACCCCTCGCAAATGCTGCTTTCGCCTAACTTACTATTCCCCGACATTTGATTAGTCATACTGACGAAATTACAAGATTACAAATTCTGCGAAACACTTTCAAGCTTACAATATTAATATGAAGACTTCGCGCAGAGCGTTTTCCCCGCTTCGGATGCGGCGGATAAACTCTTCCGGTGATGAAGGATACATCGATTCGTTATTGATCTGCATGTTCTCCTCCTTTCAAAAATAGGCAATGAGTTTGTTCATAGAGTATTATTCGCACGATGGACAGAATTTCATGGGGTAGCCGTCATGGTTTTATCTTTACGATCTCGCCGTCAGCTGTTTCGATGTCCACGAGATACCAGTCAGGGTATTTCCTTTTGAATCTTTGTATTTCCGAAAAAAGCGTGTAGGCTTGCTCGGCGGTGATGGGATTTTCGGCATACCATTCCTCGCGGGCGCAGTGTTTTTCGAGGCACTTCATTCCGACCTTCGCCGTAAAACGATTTAACA
>JAQUUY010000070.1 GCA_028693645.1 Eubacteriales bacterium
GTCTCAGAAGGTACGATATTCAAGCATTTTTCCTCCAAAAGAGAGTTGATGCTTTCGCTGATTGACATCATCATCAACGAAATGTTGCTGACTTTGTTTTATACGGGATTGCCGGAGATTTTATCAAAGGAGTACGATGATCTCGAGGATTTCCTGATTGTCTTGGCACGCAATCGCCTCCAGCTTGTCGAAAAAGGAATTCCGATTTTCAAGATATTGATTCAAGAACTGCCATTTCATCAGGAGATTCGGGATATGCTGCGTGAAAAAGTATCAAAAATACCGCTTGCTGAAATGGCAAAAGATCTGTCAATTAGGGGTATGGGGTCGCAGAAGCCTGGCGGCGAGGTCATTATGACTCTCGTTGCCTGCTTTGGCGGCTTTGTCCAGACAAGATATATTCTGATGCCGGAGTATTTTCAAAAAATACCGGGCTATAATCGTGAAGCAGACATGATTTCTTTCATAAAATTTGTGGTGAGGGGCTTGTCTCCGAAAGAGGAATCCTAAGAAAGGAGGCCAACGATGGCTATCAGGCAGATAATCAAAGAAAAAAAGAAAGTAGTATTGCCTCTTGTCTTGCTTCTTATTGCAGTGGCGTTAATCTGCTTTGTTGTAGAACAGCAGACAGGAACTTTCGAATTGAAAGGAAGCGTTGAAACTACGATGTATGCCCATACGGCAAAGGTCTCCGGCATGGTGGAGGAAAGCTTTTTCGAGCTCGGTGAAACCGTAAAAAAAGGAGAAATCCTCTTTGAAATCGACAGTAAAGACCAAAAATATTCAATCGAACAAATGGAGCAGACTCTAATCCAAAAGAAAGCAGCGCTTTCTCTTTTGAAAAAAGGTGCAGACCCAGAGGCAATCAAGCAGGCAAAAAACAATGTTTCATCGGCACAGGCTTCTTACGACAAGACGTTAGAGGACTATAACCGCAGCAAAAATTTATATCAGGAAGGCGCCCTTTCAAAAACGGCTTATGATAATTCGGAATACCTATATAAAGTAGCAGTGACCGGTCTTGATAGTGCAAAGCAGCAGCTTTCAATCATTTCAGGGGGAGCTGACAGTGAAACGATTCTCTCGGCTGAGGCACAAGTCGCGCAAACGGAGAGCCAACTTCGTCAGCAAAAGGAAAAAATAAAAGATTACACAATCACCGCAAATTCAGATGGGATTTTAATGAGCAAAAACTACAACGCGGGTGATATGATTGCCCAAGGCTATAATCTATGTGATATTGCCTCGACGACAGAAATCTACGTTTTGGCCTATCTCCCGGAAGAGGATATCGACCTTGTAGAGTATGGGAAAACAGTCACAGTAAAAACCGAGAGCAAAGAGTATCAGGGAAAAATCGTTTCCATAGACGTAAAGAGCGAATATACGCCGAAGGACATGCAGACTCCCGCAAACAAGAACAAAGACAGCTTTAAAATCAAAATAGCGATTCCGGCAGAGGTTTCTGTAAACCCGGGACAAGAAACAAAAATCTTGATCGAAAGATAGCCTGTTCGCCGATGTATCTTTTGCATGCTATGTGATATACTTTGTATCATTAAAAGACACGATACAAAATCTACCTTAAAGGAGAAGCGTATGTTATTCGGCAAAAAAGAGGAAAAAGAAACACACGAAGAGTGGCGCGATGGCGTTTACCTTACAACGACGACAGATTCGTTGCAGGCAGATATATTGGAATCAAAACTGCGCGGAGAGGGCATTCCTTGTTTGCGTAAATACAAAGGTGCCGGCAATGCCATGGAGATTATGATGGGAAGCAATATCGGTATTCCGATCGACCTCTATGTCCCAGCCGCAGCTCTCGAAGACGCAAAAAATATTATCGTCGCAATTCCTATTCTTTCTGATGAATTTGACGAGAATTCCGTAATTTCCGATGAAGAACTCGAACGTCAGGCGCTCGCCGCGGGTTCAGAAGACGAGGACAAGCGATAGGAAGAAAAAAATATAAGTGGTGACTACAGAAGCAGAAGTTCAGTTTTATAAAAATATGCATGAAGTAATAACTGAAGTTGAAAAACATCGTTTCGTTCCCATTCATAAGTCATTTGTAGTAAACTATGATCATATCGTCAAACTCAATTCTAAAGAAGTGGAAATGTCAAATGAGGCAATTCTTCCAATTAGCCGACAGATGAGAAAATCAATCGAAGAAATTAGAATGTGTTTACTAAAAGAATATGTATAGTCATTTTTATTCAAGTATAAAATAGCCGATAGCGATATCGGTATTTTTATGCACATTTTGTCCTGCCTTTATTTTCAAGACTTAATCCCGATTTGGGGTAAAAAGCGGAAGTTACCTTTTCAACTTGCCGCATAATGAATATATAAGTAATAAATCTTTTAAGGACACCGTTTTTGTGGTATCTTTGTAAATAGATAAATAAATAGGAATAATCAATGAAAAATAAATATTGGTAATTTTTTTAAAAAAAGTAAAAATTTTAGGAATGTGCAGATGAAAAATTAGTCCTGTAAGAACCCTTGAAATAAAGGGAAACAGAGATATTGTTTATGAAAGGAAAGAACCAATGAAGAAGCTAGTATCAGCATGTATATTAATTATTTGCTTAATGGTGTCCACAGTCTCGTCATCAGCAGCAGTAACCGTAGGGGTTACTCTAAATAGTAACCCCGTATCGTTCAACACCAGTACCGGTTATCCCTTCATTGATTCGAATAACAGAACTCTTGTTCCCCTGAGGCAAACAATGGAAGCTGCAGGATATGGAGTTTCTTGGGACTCTGCAAATAAGGTTGCAACGGTTTCGGATGATAACGGGACTAAGGTGTATGTAAAAATCGGTGACAACTATATCACAAAGGAAATTAAGGATAATGGTGTTGTTGAATCTTCGAGAATAAAAAATGATACATTTGCACAAATTGTTGAGAAGAGAACCTTTTTACCGATTAGGGTAGTCTTGGAAGCGTTTGGAGCTTCAGTTTCATGGGATGGCACCAATAAGAGCGTTGTTGTAAATACAAATGGTATTTCTTCGGTGGGTTTAACTGCAGAACAAGTATATGCCAAATATTCTTCTGCAGTTTTTTACATTGAGATTTATGATGCTGAAGGATTGTTTGCAAAAAGTGGAAGCGGATTTTTTGTTGACAGCAACGGTACTGCAATAACTAATTACCATGTTATTGATGGTGCAAGCTCAGCAAAAATTACTACAACTGATGGGAAAACATATAATGTTGAGGGGGCTTATGGATTTGATAAAAATCTTGATTTAGCGAAAATAAAGGTAAGCGGAAGTGGATTCCCTTGTGTTAAAATGGCTAGCTCAAACATTGTTGCAGGTGGAAGTAAGACTTATGCAATTGGCAGTCCCCTTGGATTAGAAAATAGTATATCAGAAGGAATAGTATCAAACCCAAACCGAATTATTGACAACGTTTCATTTATACAGTTTACAACTCCTATTTCTCGTGGCAGTAGCGGCGGTGCTTTATTTGACCAAAATGGAAATGTGATAGGTGTCACATCTGGTGGTTTTGAGGATGGACAAAATCTAAACATTGCAATTCCTATAAATAACGTAAACAAAATTTCAAGTACAAATATTACAAAGCTAAGCGCAATAGCGGCACAGAATGCAGCAAGTAGTGTTACGTTATCGGCTTCACCAAGTACTGTTGCATTATATGTTGGAGGTCAAACAGATGTGATATTCAGTGTCATAAACCCTGATAATACTGTAAATATTGACTATGCCATCGCAGATGATTTTTTGCTTGATGCTAGCTGGGGGGATTGGCATGGTGACGAAATTCCACTTCATATTAACGCAATTTCACAGGGATCAACATCCGTAGAAATTAAAGTATATGATGATTTGACGAATAAATGCCTTGCAAGTAAAACTATTTATGTCACGGTTTCTAAAGGGAGCTATAATTCCTATTATAGTGGTTACTATCCTGCGCCAGATTTTGGAGCCATTTTTGGAGTGCCTGTTTATAATGTGTATGAATCCGCTGAGGGAATCTCATATGATTATAGGTGCGTTGATTTGGAAACAGGTAATATCGGCGAATATGGGGGAAAAATTATTGCTTCAGGTTTTTACTATGATTTCAGTTTTGATGACGATGAGGGGAACCTTGTACTGGTATATTCAAACGATCTATATGGTTTGACTTTATACACTGGCGTTAACGTTTTAAATGGAACTCCGTGTTATGGCGTTACAGTACTATATACCAATCCATAGAGCGAGAACTAAAAAACTAAGTTGAAGTTCAATTAGGAACTGAAAAATATTTTCATAGCTGATTAGATTGCGGAGGCGTATATGAATTTTTTCTTGAAAAAAGCAATAATTGTTCTACTGATTTTCGGCGTGGGTAATTTAATTCTTTATGGAGTTCAAGGATTTGGACATGCTGAGGAAAAGTCTCAAATGCAAGAGTTGCAGACTTTTTTAGATTCTGAATCTATAGATTTAGATAATATGGGAAGCAATCTAAACGTTATGGAATCTAATATTGAATCTCTCGAAGCGTCTATGAAGGTGTGGTATAACTCCGATGTTGACCGATATAATGCGAACGTAGATACTTTTAATTCAATGCTGGATCAATACAACTCCCAGTATGAAATTTATGAAAGCAAGTTAACTTCGTATAATGCAAAAGTGGAGGAGTATAATGACTTGGCAGAAGAGGTTGGAACTGAATGGTATATAATCCCCATACCAATTAAATCTAGCAAATAGCGACGCATTGAACTGTAAACCGGGGTCTACTAAGCAATTAAAAACAGGCTCTATGTCAAATGTTGTGGTAGAGCTCAAGTAGAATAAAAATCAGGATGTTTTTTCAAGCCGGCGATGGGCAAAACCTGTCGCCGGTTTGCTTTTGGTTTTTTAGCTAGTCAGGATAAGAAAAAATTGGCACGAGAAAAAAGCCTCGCGGCCTATGTGGAGCTTTTCCGTTTCGTTTCTGTATGAATCAGGAAGCCATCATATGTAAAATCCGATTTCGAAAGCGAGAGAAGTTTCGTACTCCGTAGCAATTCCGTTTCAACACCTTGATATAATGCCCCCCGTGTAAGCGTCAAGTAGACCGTCACATGTAACCCAAGTTGAAAAAGTTGTACAATCACCATAAATACGGTTGAAAAAGTAAGCAAACTTTTTCAACTGGGAATGGAGTGATTGCATGAACATACAAAAAGTCACTGCGGATTACTGAATGTCGCAATGGACGAAAGTAATCCAAGCAAGGCAGGATAGCGGACAGAATATCAATGAGTTCTGCCAAACAGAGGGGATTAGTAGGAATGCATATTTTTACTGGCAGCGGAAATTGCGAGGATTGGCTTGCGTTGAGCTATCAAAAACGCAAGAAGCGGAGATTGTGCCAAGGCGCTGGGTTCAATTTGCAGCAGAACCCCTGCAGCAAGCGGCAGGAGCACTGGACCTTGAGGTCAACGGCTGCCGAATCACTGTGACCTCCGGAACGAACCATGATCTGCTTGCGAAAGTCTGTCGAACACTAAGGTCACTATGATGCGGTGGGATGACAAGACCGTTTACCTCTGTTGTGGTTGCACGGATATGAGAAAGTCCATTAATGGGTTGATGAGCTTGGTACAGGAGAACTTTTCCCTCGACCCGTTTGCAGATTGCTTGTTTGTGTTCTGCAACAGGAGCAGGAACCGGCTCAAAATTCTTGAATGGGATGGAGATGGGTTCTGGCTCCATTTCAAGCGACTGGAGCGTGGCCGCTTCCACTGGCCGGCAGAAGGAGAAACCGGCACAATGGCTCTTGATTCCAAAGAACTGGCTTGCTTGATTGACGGTGCCAGACTGGAAAAGAAACTGAAACGGAAAGAGGTTTTTGAACGCCTGATTTCGTAAAAGATCCGTGAAACTATTCGGCTAAAAACGTTAAAAAAAGCCATGAAAACGTTGAAATCAGAGCGTTTTTGTGGTAAAATTATCTTATGAAAACACAGAGAAATTCAGCAGCAGAACTGCTTGGCCTAATTGAAGAAAAGGGCCGCAAAATCACGAAACTTACGCAGCAGAATCAGTGGCTGATGGAGCAGTTTCTTCTTTTGCGACGGAAGCAATTTGGGACATCAAGTGAGCAGAGCAGTGAGGATCAAATTTCTCTTTTCAACGAGGCAGAAGCTGCTGCGGATCTTTCCGCCGAGGAACCATCCATAGCTGAAGTGAAGGCGCATTTTCGAAAAAAGGCGCGCCTGACATCGGACAAGTTGCCCAAAGATCTTCCTGTCCAGATCATTGAGCATAAACTACCGGAAGAAGAACGGCTCTGCGCAGAATGCGGCGGCGTACTTCATACCATGGGAAAAGAGACAAGGGATGAACTCAAAATCATCCCCGCAAAAGCGGTTATTGTCCGTCATGTTCGGCACATCTACGCCTGCCGTAACTGCGAGGAAACCTCCGACCATGTACCGGTGGTAAAGGCGGATATGCCGGAACCTGTCATAAAAGGCGGTTTTGCTTCTCCCGATGCCATTGCACATATTGCGGTACAGAAATTCATGATGGCCTCGCCACTGTACCGGCAGGAACAGGAATGGAAACAGAACGGAATCCTTCTCTCGCGGCAAACGATGTCTAACTGGTTAATCAAGGCATCCCAGGATTGGTTGGAGCCGATTTATGAGGCGATGAAGCAGCAACTCTGCGAACGCGAAGTACTTCATGCTGACGAAACCGTCCTTCAGGTGCTTCGAGAGCCGGGAAAAACAGCACAGTCAAAGAGTTACATGTGGCTTTTTCGTAGCAGTGGAGAAGCAAAACATCAGCTTGTGCTTTATGAATACCAGCCGGACAGAAAGCATACACATCCGGAAGAATTTCTAAAGAATTTTTCCGGTTATCTGCACACAGACGGATACGAGGGCTACCACAAGCTGCCGGAGCGCATTATTGTGGTTGGCTGCCTTGCTCACCTGCGACGAAAGTTTTTTGATGCGATGAAAAGCTTGCCGAAGGAGAAGCAGGCAGATTCGAATG
>JAQUUY010000071.1 GCA_028693645.1 Eubacteriales bacterium
ATGGAAGGGCGCCATTGCCATCGGCCAAAGAATACCATTCTCGTCATGATTTTGTTCCACTACAGCGGCGTGGGTACGGCTTACGCCGATGCCGTAGCAACCCATAATCATCGGGTGTTCCTGCATGTTTTCATCTTTATAATAAGCATGCATAGATTCACTGTATTTTGTCCCCAGTTTAAACACCTGTCCGACTTCGATGCCTCTTGTCAGCTTGACGGGCGCACCGCAAACGGGGCAGGAATCTCCCGCTTGGATCAATTTGAGATCCGCAACGACATCCCCTTTATAATCTCTTCCGTAGTTTACATTTTTGATATGATGGTCAGTCTTACAGGCTCCCGCGCAAAGATTCTTTGCAGCAACAAGTTCGCTGTCAACAACAACTTTGCAGTTTCTCAATCCGATTGGACCCGTAAAGCCGCCGACTGCACCGGTTTCTTCTTGCATCTTGCTCTCATCGGCAAATTCAATGGCATGCTCGGGAATATTCAGAGAGTTAACAAGCTTGGTCATATTCAGCTCTTTATCGCCACGAATAAAAGCAACAACATAGCGATACTCTTGCTCAAACACCTCAAATAAAAGCGCCTTGATTGTCTCTTCCTCTTTCAAACCAAGAAACGCTGCAACATCTGCAATCGTTTTGGTTCCGGGAGTATATACAAGTTCTGTCTCAAGCATCTCGGCACAATCCTCCGGAGCGTCTTTGCAGATTGCTTGTTCTCTCGTCGCCGCCATACTGCAGCTTTCGCAATAAGCAATCTCGCTTTCACCATGTTCCGAAAGCGCACAAAATTCATGAGATCCACTGCCGCCGATTGCTCCATTGTCTGCTTCAACCGCTCTAAAAGTAAGTCCGCAGCGCTGGAAAATATTCGTGTAAGCCTCATACATCTGCTCGTAGCTTTGATCTAAACCAGCCCAGTCCCGGTCAAAAGAATAAGCATCTTTCATGATAAATTCTCGACTTCTCATCAAACCAAAGCGTGGTCTCTTTTCATCCCTGTATTTTGTCTGGATTTGATAGAGGTTTAAAGGAAGCTGACGATAGGAATCGACTTCATTTCGCACAATATCAGTGAATATTTCTTCATGAGTTGGTCCGAGACAGAATTCTCTTTCATTTCGATCTTTCAATCTCCACATTTCCGGTCCGTAAGCAAACCATCTTCCGGATTCCTGCCAAAGCTCCGCAGGTTGAAGCGCTGACATTAGAATCTCCTGTCCGCCTTTTTCATTCATTTCTTCTCTGATGATATCCTCGATCTTGTTGAGGATTTTTCTTCCCATTGGCATATATCCATATACTCCGGACACGAGTTTTCGTATCATCCCCGCGCGAAGAAGCCAGATATGGCTTGGAATTTCTGCTTCTGCAGGTACTTCTCGAAGTGTTTTCAAATACATTTTTGACATTCTCATTTGTGATTTCTTCCTTCCTCTACTTTTCCTATCAATAATCGTTATTACAAAAGACACTTGCGGAAGCCATGGCAGCCAAGCCTTCTCCTCTGCCGCAGAATCCTAATCGTTCTGTGGTCGTGCCCTTGATATTTATTCGTTCTTTACTTATTGCAAGATGCAGTGCAAGATTTTTTCGCATTTCTTCCTTGTAGGGCGCAATCTTTGGTCTTTCGCCAATCAAGGTCACATCAACATTTGCGATTTGAAATCCGGCAGCGACAACAAGTTGTCGTACTTGAGACAATAATTCCAAGCTGTTGGCATCTTTATATTTCGGATCTTTATCCGAAAAATGAAATCCGATATCTTCGAGTCCGCAAGCTCCTAACAAAGCATCCATGACCGCATGGGTCAGTACGTCTGCATCCGAATGTCCTAGTAAACCTCTCTCAAAAGGGATCGCGACTCCGCCAAGAACAACGCGGCGCCCTTCAGCAAAAGCGTGTACATCGAATCCGCTGCCGCTTCTCCATTCTGTTTTTTTTATGAGATCCTCTTTTGTCGTGATTTTTTTGTTGCTATATTCCCCCATCACAAGCCTAACCCTTTCTCCAAAGTGTTCGACGAGTTGTGCATCATCCGTTCCGTAAAACCCATCTTCCCTTGCTTTTTGATATGCTTTTTTCAAAAGCTCAAAGGAAAACCCTTGCGGAGTCTGCACGGCAAACAAGGTCTTACGTTCAATTGTTTTTTCAAAATAGTCATCCTGGGCTCTCTTGATGGTATCCTTAACCGGAACGGCCAAGGCAGCGGCCTGATAAACGTAGGTCGCTTCTATCAGTCGGCTGATTTCATCGCTTGTCACAAAGGGCCTTGCTCCGTCATGAATCAAAAGAATATCCGGCACATTCCGTTGTGAAACTTCATCAATTCCACAAGCGACGGTATCTTGCCTTTCTTCTCCGCCGGGAATGACCGCAAAGATTTTTTCAAAACCCGCAGCAGAAAACCATCGGTCTTTACAAAATTCCAAATCTTCTTTTTTGACCGCCAAACAAATCCCATCGATATAGGGATGACCGACAAACGCTTTTAGTGATCGTTCAAGGATCATTTCTCCGTCAATCTCGAGATACTGTTTGGAAATGCCGCGTCCCATTCTTTTTCCAGAACCGGCCGCGGCAATAATTACGATTATTTTTTTATCCTGATACATTGATCTATTTCCCCTTTTTGGGTTTTGCAAAGATCATTCTTCCTGCAGCAGTCTGCAGCACACTTGTCACTATTACCGAGATGGTTTCTCCGATGTATCGTTTCCCGTCTTCGACAACGATCATCGTTCCGTCATCCAAATAAGCAACGCCTTGATTATTTTCCTTGCCTTCTTTCACAAGGAAGAGTTGCATATCTTCTCCCGGAAGGACGACCGGTTTGAGCGCATTTGCAAGCTCATTGATGTTAAGTACATCAACACCTTTAATCAGCGCGACCTTATTTAAATTGAAGTCATTCGTAACGACTTTTCCGGAGATCATCTGTGCAAGTTTCAAAAGTTTGACATCGACCTCTGGTATTTCTTCGAGTGCTTTGTCTCCGTCAGTGTTGTAAATTTCAATTCCGTATTCGGTCTGTATTCGGTTTAGTACATCAAGGCCTCTACGCCCTCGGTTTCTTTTCAGATTATCAGAACAATCTGCAATGTGTCGGAGCTCTACCAGCACAAATTCTGGAATCACGATATTTCCTTCGATGAAACCCGTCTTCATGATATCGGCGATACGGCCATCAATGATGACGCTGGTATCAAGAATTTTTGGTGTTGCATCCGAACCTTTTCCTTTTCCCTTTGTTGTCGGAGTTTTCTTTGCGGCGGAAAGCGTATTGATAATATCCTTGCCGCGTTTCGTTGCAACGGTCACTCCGATATAGCCTAACAAAATGTAGGTCAAAAGAGAAAGAACCATCCCGATATAAGGAATTTGTATCCCCGTATAGAGCTGGCTGATAAGAAAGGCAAGGAATATCCCGCCGATCAACCCAAAGCTACCTGATACAAATTCCGTCGATGGAACTTTTTGGAGATCCGATTCAAACTCTTTTACCACACGTCTACTGTGATTTCCGATTGATGGTGCGATAAGGAAAAACAAAAAAGCAAAAATAATTGCTGCAGCAGCACTAAAAACGCTCCTGTCAATGGCATCTAAGGTTACGATCTCGCCTAAATTGGTTTTAATCACAAGACCTCGAAATAAAAGAGACACACCATACCCGAAAAGAGCTCCGCAGAGAGTAAACACCGCTCTGAAGAGTTTTTGAATCATCCTGTCACCTCCTTCCTCTTTTATTTTGCATAATATCTATTTGTTATACTGTTTTTTCAATGAGTTCTTCTGCTTCCGCATTGGTCATGTCGCCGGAAAGAATCATCTCGCTAACCAAAATCTGCTTCGCATTTGCGAGCATTTTCTTTTCTCCGGTCGATAGTTTTTTGATTCGGTCAATCCGAAGAAGATTGCGCACCACTTCGGCGACGTTCTCAATCACACCGCTCTTTAATTTTTCCATATTTTCGCGGTATCTCCGATTCCAATTATCCGGCATATCGGTCGAACCTTCGGCAAGTAAACGACAGACTGAGGAAAGACGCTCGCTGCCCACAATGTCCCTGATGCCAATTTCGTTTGCTGCACCAACGGGAATCATGATTTTCATGTCTCCGCAAGGCACCCGAAGAATATAATACTGTTTTGTTTCACCCAGTATTTTCTTTTCTTCGATATCTTCAATGATTCCTGCGCCGTGCATAGGATATACAATTTTATCACCAACAATGAACATGGTAAATGCCTCCAGTCTATTTTTTTAGTATAATATATCTGAGAGGCATATGTCAAGAAAACAATTTTTTAGTTTATCACACAGGATATAGCATGTCAACATGTATATATCACAATTTTTCTGAGGGCGTTTCCGAAACCAATGCGCCTTTCTATTGTCGTTTTTATCAAAAAATGCTATTCTTTATTCAAAACTTGCTTCATCATTTTTTTCAGTCGCATACGGATTCAGTGCTTTTTCATCGAAAGAACACCGTATCCACATAATAAAAAGTTAGACTGTGTTAAAAAAGAGGAGAACTAATTATGGATAAACTTCTGATTGCAGATGACGAGCAGAAAATCAGAGAGGTCATCAGAGAATATGCCGAATTCAACGGGTATGAGGTCTATGAGGCCGGCGACGGAATGGAGGCGCTCTCTCTTTGCAAAGAAACTTCATTTGATTTCATCATTTTAGATATCATGATGCCAAGACTGGACGGTTTTTCAACTTGCAAAGAAATCCGCAAGCTTTCGGACACACCGATTCTGATGCTTTCAGCAAGAGGTGAAGAATACGATAAGCTTTTCGGTTTTGAACTGGGCATCGACGATTACATCGTGAAACCCTTCAGCCCGAAAGAGCTGATGGCGAGGATCAATGCAATCCTTACGCGAAGACGTACAAACCGTTCGGAATCTAATACGACAGCCGTCTTCGACGGCCTTGAAATCAACATGCCCGCAAGAACCGTTAAGATTGACGGTAGCAAAGTCGAAATGACGCCAAAAGAATATGAGCTTCTTTTTTACCTTGTCCAAAATAAAAACTTGGCGCTTTCACGCCAGAAACTCTTGTCCGACATTTGGGGCTACGATTATTATGGTGATGACCGAACGGTAGACACCCACATCAAAAATCTGCGCAACCATCTTGGGATTTATCGCAACAAGGTCGTGACCCTCCGAGGGTTCGGCTACAAATTTGAGGATTGATTTTATGAAAAGAGAAAAAGCTCCCAAGAGTTTTAAGTTTGTGCTTTGGTCCTATTTTGCCATTTTCGCCGTTGCTTTAATGGCTATTTTATGGTTGCTTCAGATTGCTTTTTTGCAAACATATTATGAGGAAATGAAAACAAGAGAAATTATCCGTGCAGCAAACTCGATTGCAGGCAACTACGGGACTCTTGACTTGGACGAAATGAGAGAACTTTCCTATAAAGATGACATGTTTATTCATATTGAAACCGAATCCGGGCTGATTATTTACACCGCAGACTCCGGTTTTCAAAAACCCAATGCCATGATTAATTCTTTCGATCTTGCAATTGTCAAAAACAAACTTGAAAACAGCAAAACAGGAACCGTCTCTTTTGAGATATCATCGCACCCGGGAGACAGAAAGACTTTGGTTTATGCCAAATCGATTGAAGACAGCACGGCAGGCAAAATTTATCTTTCCATTTTTGCTCCTTTGGCTCCCTTGGAATCTACGGTTGATATTCTGACAAGCCAACTCATTCTCGTCACCGTCGTCTCTTTAGTCCTCGCTTTTTTGCTTTCCTTCTTTATCTCAAGACGAGTCACCAAGCCGCTTGTTGGCTTGACTGATTCTGCGGCGCTTCTTGCCAAAGGAAACTATGACGTCACCTTTGACGGGGGCCATTACTTGGAGATACAAAGACTTGCGGAGACACTTGAATATACTTCCCGCGAGCTTGCAAAAATCGATCGTCTGCAAAAAGATTTAATCGCTAACGTATCGCATGATCTCAGGACTCCATTAACTATGATTAAATCCTATGCCGAAATGGTAAGAGATCTTTCCGGAGACAATCCAAACAAACGAAGTGCCCACCTTAATGTAATCATTGAGGAAGCAGATCGCCTCAATCTCTTGGTAAATGATTTTTTGATGTTGTCTCAGATGCAGTCCGGCGTAACAATTCTCGAACCGGAGGTCTTTAGCCTCAAGGAAATTGCTTCCGGCCTTTTGCGTCCATACGGCATACTGGTTGAGCGTGAAGCATACCGAATCGAACTTGAATGCGAAGAAGAAATGCTTGTCTTCGCTGACCCACATAGAATCAAACAAGTTCTCTCAAACTTTATCAACAATGCCGTCCGCTACAGCGGAGAAAAGAAAGAAGTCCTTGTGTCTATCACAAGGACGAAAAACGGCATTCTCTGCCGCGTGATTGATCATGGGGAAGGAATCCCTGCCGACGAACTCGAACACATTTGGGAGCGCTATTATAAGGTTCAACGAAATAGCGGCGACGGTCCTTCCGGTGGCTCCGGACTTGGTCTCGCAATCATCAAAGAGATTTTGACGCTTCACAATGTCCCATTTGGAGTCGATAGCACACCGGGACAGGGCAGTACCTTCTGGTTTGAGCTCCCACCTGCGCCGGAACAAAATCCTTGATTATTCTCAGCTTCGAAAGATTTCGATTGCTTCTCTAATGTTTGTGACCGGGACAAGTTTCAGGTTTTTCGGGATTTCCGAGAGCCGTTCGGCGTTCTTCTTTGGGAGAACAAGGCGTGTAAAGCCAAGCCGAGCGGCTTCTTTTGCAAGCTTTTCGGTGTTTTGAACCGAACGAAGATCGCCTGTCAATCCGATTTCTCCAACCGCCAGTACTTTCCGATCACCGGCAATCCCTTTATACGCAGAATAGATTGCAAGCGCAACAGCAAGGTCAGTTGATGT
>JAQUUY010000072.1 GCA_028693645.1 Eubacteriales bacterium
GCTTCGGTCATCCGAAATTCGGAGAGCCAAGTAAACAACATCGACCTTTCGGCAATGGCACTTAGCCAGAGACCGAATGTCACAAGAATGGACTATACAATTTAAAGAAAGGAGAAAAGAAAATGGCAGACAGCAGTGTAACGTCCTATATGCAAAGCGTTGCGGCATCATCCGCTTCTTCGTCCGATACGTCGAGCAGCACAAAAAAAGCCGGAACGGGCATGGATATGTCAGATTTTCTGACCTTGATGGTCGCGCAGCTTAAAAATCAGGATGTTTACAACACCATGGACAATACCGAGTTTGTTGGACAAATGGCTCAGTATACCATGATTCAGACCTTGACTGAACTATACGAGATGTCCCAAGCGACTTACAGTATGGGGATGGTCGGAAAAAATGTAACAATTGAAAAAAGTGACGGAACGCAAGTGACCGGTACGGTTGAAAGTGCGCACATCGGTGGCGCGGAGGACAAAGTCAAAGTCAATGATTCTTATTATTCAATTGATGATGTAATCCAAATCAATACGACTCCAGTCACAACAATCGATGAGGAATCAGAGTAAAGAGGTGAAACATTGTGTCTGATGCAATCAAAGACAGAAATTACATGAGCCTGTCCGAGGCACTTGTCAGACAAAGTGAACGGATCAATCAGTCAGGACAGACCTCGGCCAACCAAAAACCTATCACGCAAGGACCTTCGTTTCAAGACCTGCTAAATCAGACCATATCGCAGACCCAAGAGCAAACACAGACAGTCTCTTTTTCAAAACACGCAAACCAACGCGCGCAGGAAAGAAACATCTCGGTAAGCGAAAGTGATCTGACCAAGTTGGGAGATGCTTGTGACAAGGCTTCCGAAAAAGGCATCAAGGATGCGTTAATCATGATGAATCAGTCCGCTTTCATTGTGAACGCAAAGAACAAAGTTGTAATAACTGTAGTAGATCAAGCGGAAATGAGAGAAAACGTAATCACAAATATAGACGGTGCCATCTTTATATAGCTGGACCTTTCGAGGAAGCTATCGTGGGCTCTGAATGACAGAGGAGCCTGCACCCGGCACAGAGAGGATATTAAAATGTTAGGATCATTATATTCTGCAGTATCCGGACTGCAATCTCATCAAACAAAGATGAACGTAATCGGAAACAATATCGCAAATGTTAACACTTATGGATTCAAAGGAAGCAGAGTCACCTTTTCGGATGTATTCTATCAAACAATGAGTGCACCTTCCGGCGCTGATGAAAGCACCGGCGGAACGAACCCGTCTCAGCTTGGTTATGGAGCGACCGTTGCTTCTGTCGACGTTATGCACACCCAGGCAGGAAGTGCGACCACAGATCGTCCGCTTGATGTCTATATCAACGGTGACGGATTTCTCGCTACGAAAGCAACGAGCGGCCAAGTCCTGTTTACCAGAGTCGGCAATATGTCTTTTGACTCCTCCGGCAATCTCGTTGACAGCAACGGAAATATGATGCTTGGTCTTGCACTTGACCCTACAACGAAAAACCCACAGCTGAGTGCTGACGGAACGGCTGATATATCGAATCTAATTCCTATTCAGATCGATCCCGAAGAATTCAAAGAATATAAAGATATTTCAATCGACAAGACCGGTTCGATTCTCGGTATCAAAGAAGGCGACCCGATCGTCACAAAAGGCACCGGAACCGGTTGGATGACCACGGCGACAATCCCTACCGCCTCTTTATACAGCGGAAAAATGATGATGACCATCGACCGTGCAAATTCGGTTAACTTTCTCCCTGAAACAGGAGTGATTGCGGCGGATGTTACTTTGCCGGCAACTGCTGACGTCAATGGAGAAGTCACAATTAGCAGAATACCGAATGCGATTACTCCGGCGAATTATGATTACACGATGACTTACACAAAAATCGGAACGACCATTGAGACAACCGTAACGGCTACAAATCAATTACCGACGGCTACTGCGATTACTTTTGCCGTTGCCAATAATGCAACACCGCCGGTCAATGTGAATGTGGTTGTAAATGTTGATGACCCGCTTACTGCCGGAGACGAAGGCGTTACGATGCCTGCAATTGATGGAACAAAACTGACGATTGGTACCGTAACCGCGACGACAATGGATCTTACGATTACCACTTATAACAAAGCCGGTGAAACTTTGACATTGTTGGTTGATGACTACACACCGACTACCACCACAGACACCATTACTGCCGGTGATTTCACTTTCATCGTTGACGGAACAAAACTCGGTGTCTTGAATGATCAAATCAATACGACAATCGGTTCTGTAGGACCTGGGGACAGCACCCTTGAAAAAATCGGACATTTGGCAATCAACAAGTTCGTCAACTCTAATGGATTGACACAGTCGGGATCCGGTTATTATCTGGAATCTTCGAACTCCGGAGAAGCAATTGCGACCGTACCCGGTGATGCCGGAACCGGTGCACTTGTATCCGGTGCACTCGAAATGTCCAATGTTGACTTGTCAGAGCAATTTACTGAAATGATCACGACGCAGAGAGGCTTCCAGGCAAATACGAGAATGATCACGGTATCCGATTCCATTTTGGAAGAGCTCGTCAATATGAAGAGATAGGCTAAGATATAAAAAAATAAGGTAAGATGTTAAAAAATATGGTACACTATTCCCCGATAGTGCTTTATCGGGGAACAGTGTACCGGAATACAAAATAACCGAAATGGCGAGAGGATTCAAATGATCACATTGACAAAACTTGACAAAACAAAAAATGAGACATTTGTCTTGAATTGTGATCTGATCGAGATCATTGAAGAAAGACCGGATACTACGATAAGATTAGTAAACGGAAAGCATTTTGTTGTAGCGGAGAGTTCCGCAGAAGTGATTGCTAAGGTGGTCGCGTATAAGAGAAGTTTTTATCGGGGCTAAATAAAATAGCAGGAAGCAGCAGTTATGGAATTTACGACGATCATTGGTATAATCGCGGTATTCGCAGCAATGGTGTTTGGCATCACCTTTAGCGGCGGCGCTTTTAATTTGGATCTTTTGTTGAATTTTGCAGACGGAACGAGCGTCTTTATCGTTTTGGGCGGAACCTTATTCGCGATGTTTGTCGCGTTTCCGCTTGATGCTTTCAAAAACATACCAAAACATATTAGAATGATTGTGACAAAAAACAAAAAAGATCCCTTGGCTTATGTCGAAATCATCACTGAATTATCCCGAGAAGCCAGGAAAAGAGGCCTTTTGGCCTTGGAAGAAAGAGCCTTATCTTTTGAGGATGAGTTTCTAAAAGAAAGTGTATTGCTGATTGTCGATGCGATTGAGCCGGACAAACTCAAAGAATGGTTTGATCAAAAACTCTATTACACGGCAAAAAGAAACGAAGAAGAACGTAGGCTCTATATGCAGGGCGCTGCTTTAGCACCGGCTTTTGGAATGATAGGAACCCTGATTGGCCTTGTCAATATGTTGAAGTCGATGAATTTGGAAGAAGGTCCTGAAGTTCTTGGTATCAATATGTCAGTTGCCCTTATTACGACTTTTTACGGATCAATCCTTGCAAATTGCTTTTTCCTTCCGGTTGCCAACAAGTTGGAAATCGCACAAGAAAGAGAAATGTTGCTCAAGGAGATGATTATTGAAGGTGTCATTTCAATTAAAGAAGGCGAAAATCCAAAATTCATTCAGGAAAAATTGATGAATTTTATTGAGGTCAAAGAGCTTAAGACGAGAAGAACAGCCAGACCTGAGAGGGAAGAAGTACCGAAACCACAACAAAAGGGAAAAGAAAAAGGTCGGAAACGATCTTAGTCTGATAGAAAGACAGAGCGGGGATCGGAAAGATGCGACACCGAAAAACAAGTAAAGTAAATAAAGATGCTTGGTTGGCTACCTATGCAGATATGATAACCCTGATTCTCGTTTTTTTTGTTTTACTTTATGCGATGTCCTCGATTGATCAGGAAAAATACAAGATGTTGGTTCAGGCATTTTCGACCGATCCTGATACCCTTGAGCAATTAACTCAAACGGAAGAGGGAAAAGAAGGCGGTGCTGATGACGGTCTCGCCGGAGAGAATATCGCCTTGGATGAAATAAAGGATCTGGATGATTTATATAAATATCTTTCCCAATATGTAGAAGAAAATGGGCTTAGCGATTCGGTCGAAGTCGCAAAGGGAAAGAATATGGTCTATGTGCGATTCACTTCAAATCTTTTCTTTCAACCGGACAGAGCGGTCTTGAAAGAGGGAGGCGTTGAGATTCTTGATCAGGTTGGTCCGGCACTTGCAAAGGTTGAGGTTTATGTCCAGATGATTCGAATTGATGGGCATACCGCGGAGTCGCCTCCGGGACCGGGTGGTGTCAGTGACCGGGATTTATCCACAGAAAGAGCCAATGCAGTATTAAAGTATTTGGAGACCTATCATATAAAGGATCCCTCAAAGCTTTATGCTGTCGGATATGGAAGATATCGCCCGGTCGCGCCTAATGATACAGAAGAGAACCGTGCAAAGAATAGAAGAGTCGAGATTCTAATCTCAAAGACAGATATCGTTCAGCAAGAGATTGATGCGGCCGAACAGAGTAAACAAAATGTCGAAGAATAGGAGAAAGTAGTATGCCGGAAATTCTGTCTCAAAGCCAAATAGACAGTCTTTTAAACAGCTTGATTAGCGGTGCGGCAGAAGAAGCAGCACCGGAAGAAGTTGTGCAAAGCTTGGTTTCTGATACAGGGAAAAAGATAAAAAACTATGACTTCAGAAGTCCAAAGCTATTCACAAGAGAGCAACTCAAGTTGCTGTTTAGCATATATGAAAACTATGCAAGATTGCTGTCTTCTCATATTACCGGTGTCTTGCAAACTTACGCGCATCTTGAAATCGTTGAAATAGAAGAACAACATTACTATGAGTTTAGTAATGCATTGCCCGATTCTGTCTTGATTGGGCTAATCGACTTTGATGTCAATGACGGGGATGACGAAGACCTTGTCATTATGGATCTTTCCAAAGACATTGGATATGCCAGCATTGACCGACTCTTGGGAGGCTCAGGCTTACCTCTCAGTGAGGACCGAGAATTTACTGAAATCGAGCTGGGGATTTTAGAGTACTTCCTAAAAAGTATTGTAACCCTAATGAAAAATGTTTGGCTTGATTATTTGGAAATCGCCCCTCGGCTTACAAAGATTGAAACCAATTCGAGAATCCTTCAGGGAATCGGCCCGGATGAAAACGTAGTCATTGTTGTCATGAACATTTTGATCAATGAAACGCCTGGGAAAATCAATATCTGCATTCCTGCTGTGACACTTGATGTCTTGTTTAAGAAAAAAAGCGCACAAACAAAAAGAAACCTGCGAAAAACCGATCAATTGACAGAGGCCCAGAGAAAAGAGGATATTCTCAAAGCAATCAACGAAACAGATCTTGTACTTCGTGGTGTTCTCGGAAAGGTCGAATTACTTTCGCATGAATTGATTAACCTTGAAGTTGGAGATATTATCAAATTGTACAAACCTGCAAATGCATTGGTAGATTTATATGTTGAAGAAACGCCCTGGTTCAAGGGAGAAATGGGATCCTTGAAAAAGAATAGGGCCATTGCCATAAAAGAAACTATGAAGAGAGGAAGTGACCCTGCGAATGTCTGATTTAGAGACAACGGGCGGACAGCTCACAGAAATGGAGATTGACGTAATCGGAGAAGTCATGAACATCAGTATGGGATCGGCGGCAACGGCAATGTCGACCATATTGGACAAAAAGGTCAGCATTACGACTCCCCGAACGGAACTCATGCCCATTGAAGAATTCGAGTTCTCCTATCTGGAGCCGGTTATCGGTGTTTTGATCAAATATATTGAGGGTATAGACGGTTCAAACGTCCTATTGTTGCGTGAAGACGACCTCAAGAAAATATTGAAACACTTATTGTCCATGGAGCCAGAGGAAGATCTTGAATTCGATGAAATAAGTATTAGTGCGGTTTGTGAAATCATGAACCAGATGATGGGATCCGCGGCAAGTGCGCTTGCATCATTCCTTGGTACGATGGTCAACATTTCTCCACCGCAGATTCTTGATGTTGCAAACGCGACAAGCGTGAGAGAAATCTTTGCAATCACAAGCGATATCGTTGTTAGCATTAAGTTCAACTTGATTGTGGATGACATCGTTCAAAGTGAATTCATCTGTGCGATGGAACCGACTCTCGTGAGAGAAATGGTCAAAATGTCGCTCGGAGCCACGGAAGTCGAAGAAACGCCTCCCCCTGCTCCTGCGCCTATTCCGGTGCAACAGGAAGCTCCGGAGGTGGCAGCACCTCAACCGGTGCCGCAGATGCAAGCGGAAGCACCGCAGATGCAATATCAGCAGCAGGCTCCGGCACAACCGGCGCCCCAAATGATGCAGCAACCGGCTCCACAGATGCAGCAAATGCAACAGATGCCGGACCAGGGCTATTATCAAAGGGAAGAACCTCCTCGTGAGCCGGTACAAGTGAGTCCTTATAATTACAAGCCGCTCAGAACCGTTGACGCGCTTGAAGCTGCCGGAATCGATCCCAATAATCTGGATTTGATTATGGCAGTCCCAATCCAAATCAGCGTGGAGCTTGGGCGAACGAAAAAGAAAATAAAAGACATTGCCGAGTTGACCCTCGGAAACATAGTCGAATTGGATCGACAGGCGGGCGATCACGTTGATATCCTTGCTAACGGAAAACTCATTGCTCGCGGAGATGTTGTAGTAGTCGATGACAACTACAGTGTAAGAATAACCGAAATCGTAAAAAGAGACGGCGGAAATGATGCCAACAAGCTATAAGAACAAGCCTATTAGCGCATGTAAGAAAGGAACAAAATATGTACAAAATTTTAATTGTGGATGATGCGGCATTCATGAGGATGATGGTCAAGGATAA
>JAQUUY010000073.1 GCA_028693645.1 Eubacteriales bacterium
CCTCTCAATCAAAAAAGTGGTTAAATCGTACGACAAAAAACAAAAACGCCATGTAAGAGACTTCTCAAACACAGCATTTTCAATGTGACGTGGTGCCCAGGCTCGGAATCGAACCAAGGACACGTAGATTTTCAGTCTACTGCTCTACCGACTGAGCTACCTGGGCACGTCAAGTATTAATGAATTGGTGGGCCATCAGGGACTTGAACCCCGGACCTGCCGGTTATGAGCCGGATGCTCTGACCAATTGAGCTAATGGCCCTCACCCGATTCCCGGTCAGAACCATTTGGTCGGGGTGACAGGATTTGAACCTGCGACCCTCTGGTCCCAAACCAGATGCGCTACCAAGCTGCGCTACACCCCGTTAATCGACGGCGAATTGTTGGCAGGGGCAGAAGGATTTGAACCCTCGGCACGTGGTTTTGGAGACCACTGCTCTACCAACTGAGCTATACCCCTGCGATGGCGGAGAAGGTGGGATTCGAACCCACGCACCGGTTACCCAGCCTAACGGTTTAGCAAACCGTCCTCTTGAGCCTGCTTGAGTACTTCTCCGGGCTCTCAAAATTGGGATTGTCGTACAGTGTTTGAAGCACTGTGGCGGAGAGGGTGGGATTCGAACCCACGGCCCCTTTCGGAGTCACTGGTTTTCAAGACCAGCTCCATAAACCGCTCGGACACCTCTCCCTACGTGAGTATTGTCCTTTGAACAAAATAATGGTGACCCATCGGAGACTCGAACCCCGGACACCTTGATTAAAAGTCAAGTGCTCTGCCGACTGAGCTAATGGGTCATATGGCTGGGGTAGCAGGACTCGAACCTACGAATGACGGAGTCAAAGTCCGTTGCCTTACCGGCTTGGCTATACCCCATTTTAAAAAAATGGCGAGCCCACAGGGATTCGAACCCCGGACACACGGCTTAGAAGGCCGTTGCTCTATCCAACTGAGCTATGAGCCCGAACTTGGAGCGGATGATGAGAATCGAACTCACGCTATCAGCTTGGAAGGCTGAAGTTCTACCATTGAACTACATCCGCAAAAATTGGAGCGGAAGACGAGATTCGAACTCGCGACCCTCGCCTTGGCAAGGCGATGCTCTACCCCTGAGCCACTTCCGCATAATGATTGGTGGAGGGAGATGGATTCGAACCATCGAAAGCTCCGCTAACGGATTTACAGTCCGCCCCCTTTAGCCACTCGGGAATCCCTCCAAATATTCAGTTTCGAATGTTCTTTTTGACGTCTTTTGAACGTCCCGTTTTCTGACCGTGCCGGCAGTCTTGTATGGAGCTGGTGGAGGGAATCGAACCCCCAACCTGCTGATTACAAATCAGCTGCTCTACCGTTGAGCCACACCAGCCCGTTGTACTGCTTAACTTACGATTAGAAATTTATGGCGACCTGGATCGGGCTCGAACCGACGACCTCCAGCGTGACAGGCTGGCATTCTAACCAACTGAACTACCAGGCCATTTGGTGGGCGCAACAGGGCTCGAACCTGTGACCCCCTGCTTGTAAGGCAGGTGCTCTCCCAGCTGAGCTATGCGCCCAAATAGTTGTCATTTTATTGCCTGACACAGTTAGTAACTATACAGGATATGTCTTTCTGTGTCAAGTCGTTTTTTGTTATTTCCCAGACGTCACTCCGGTATTTTTTTTACTTTTTCAAAGTCCAGCAAGCCGAAAAAAAAACTGGCTCCAAGGGTGGGGCTCGAACCCACAGCCTATCGGTTAACAGCCGAGTGCTCCACCATTGAGCTACCTTGGAACGCTCCGTTTGGCTTTTGTGAGCCGTGTTTTATCTTAGCATAACAGATACAGCCTGTCAACGACAAATAGCAATGCTTTTAGTTTTTTTTCACAAGCTGTTTGCCTTCAGAAAGTTCGGTCACACGCCCTCCGCTCAAATTGGCAATCGTTTTTCGCAGTTCTTCTGTTCGTTCAGGTTCGACGGCAATCGTTACAGCCACCTTGTCGGTGAATGTTGTCTCAAGTATTTGAAATTCGCCGTTTTCGGACAGGTTTTGCAGTTTCCCAAGGTAGGTATAATCCATTGAAAAAGCAAGCAATGCGAGCTCATGTACCTCACAGATTTCCGCAGCCAAAAGCGCTTGTTTTGCAGCGCCTGTGTAGGCGCGCATCAGGCCTCCCGTGCCAAGTTTAATCCCGCCAAAATAGCGTGTCACTATGAGCGCAACATTTGTAAGTCCCTCTTTTATCATCATCTGTAGCATAGGCACTCCGGAAGTCCCCTGCGGTTCTCCGTCATCACTTGCCCATTGCTGTTCAAATCGCTCTCCTATTACAAAAGCCGGTACATTATGATTTGCATTTCGATGCAAACCCCTGATTTTTGAAAAGAAAGCATCCGCTTCTTCTTTTGACCCAACAGGCTTTACATAGGCAATAAAGCGGGATTTCTCGACAAGGAGTTCCGCTTCTGCTTCTTTTTTGATTGTTCGATATCGCAACACTGCTGTTTTTTATTCCTTTCCGGAACCCGCTTCGCTTTGCGGGCTTAGATATCTCTCCCAGCGGCGAAAATCGTCCGCAGACAGTTCGACTTCGACAAGGCTTCCTTCCTCCTTGTATTCGACGTTTTGCGGCCTGTACTTGTCTCTTATAGCCGAGAGCACCTCTCCGCGGTCATAGGGAATCAACAAACTCGCTTTAACGCGGCCACCGAAGATTTTTTCCTTGATTGCAGTAATCAGAGTTTCTATATTCTCTCCGGTTTTCGCCGAAAGAAAAATCGCATCTTTTCCTGTATATTGCACGCGGTCAAGTTCCGGAACCAAATCGACTTTATTATAGACCAGCATTTTCTCTTTGTCTCCGGCTCCGATTTCAGCAAGGACACGATCCGTGACATCAATATGGAATTCATTGTTCGGAAGAGAAACATCAATGACCTGCAGAAGAAGATCCGCAAAATTGACTTCCTCCAAGGTTGCTTTGAACGCCTTGACAAGCGAATGCGGCAATCGGCTCACAAAACCCACGGTGTCAATCAATAAAAATTCATCATTAGAATCTAATCGAATCAAACGATGCGCGGTATCAAGCGTAGCAAAAAGCATATCTTTTTCTTGAACAGTTTTCTCGTCTTTCATCGTCTCTTGCAAAAAACGATTCATCAAGGCTGATTTGCCTGAATTGGTGTAGCCCACAAGCGCAACCATCGGAAGGCCGGAATTTTCCCTTTGGGCTCGCTGTGTTTTGCGATGTGCCTTTACCTCTTCTATTTCCGCGCGAATGTCGTCCATTCGTTTCCGAATGTGTCTTCGATCTGTTTCCAGCTTCTTTTCTCCGGGTCCTCTGGTTCCGATTCCGCCTCCCAAACGAGACAAGGATTTCCCAAAACCGGTAAGGCGAGGCAAGCGGTATTCAAGCTGTGCGAGCTCCACCTGCAGGTTGCCTTCTCTCGATACTGCTCTCGCAGCGAAGATGTCAAGGATTAACATCGTTCGATCAATGACCCTTACTTCGAGTCGGTCTTCTAAGTTTCGCAGCTGAACCCCGGTCAGTTCATTGTTAAAAATGACCGTATCTGCGTCCATGGCAACACAAAGCTCGCCTAATTCCTCAACCTTACCTTTTCCAAAATAAGTAGCAGAATCAGGACGATCCTTGGCTTGTATCATCTGGCCTAAGACTTCTACGCCTGCCGCCTCAGCAAGGCCTTCCAGCTCCTCCATGTAATACGTTATGTCTTCGTTTATGGAAAGTCCGGCAAGGATTGCGCGATAGCTTTCTTGTTCAATTGTTTCGTTATTATCATTAAATCGTAACATAGCTTCCTTTCGGCGGATAAAATCAAAAATCCCCGTCTGCGTTTTATCGACAGGCGGGGAGATTGGTGCATTTGATTAATCCACCATTTTGTCCAGTTCGTTACTGAACTTATCATTGATAATCTTGATATGTGTACCCTTCATTCCAAGGGACCTTGTCTCGATGACGCCTGCGCTTTCGAGCTTCCGAAGGGCATTGACAATGACGGATCTTGTAATTCCCGAGCGATCTGCAATCTTACTTGCAACGAGAAGGCCTTCCGATCCTTTCAGCTCTGTGAAAATCTGGCGAACCGCTTCGACTTCCGAATAAGAAAGAGTGCCGATTGCCATCTGAACGACTTGACGCTTTCTCTCTTCATCTTCAATTTCAAGTGCTTTTCTTCTCTGAATCTCAAGCCCTACTACCGTCGCTCCGTATTCACCGAGAATAACATCTTCGTCGGAAAACGGCGGGCTATAGCGCGTTGCAATCACAGTTCCCAGTCTCTGTCCTCGACAAGAAATCGGAATAATCGTGTGGAGTTTGTCATAAGTATCATAGTCATACTTGAAAATCTCAAGCGCTTCATCATCTGTCATATTGACCTTCGTCTCTTTGACTTTTAACAAAGCATCATTATACTCATTTGGAAACTTTTCGATGCCTGTTTCCGGATCTGTGATTGTGGCACTATCTGATCTTATCTTATAGTGTACACCAATGACTTTTCCTTTTTTATTAACAATGTATACGTTAGAGTCCATCAAATCGCTCAAAATCGAGCAAAGATCTCCAAAAGAAAATACATCCGAGGTGCTTTCTTGCAATACCCAGTTCAACTTTCGAACTTTATCCAATAATTCTACCGACATGGTTTCAATCAACCTCCATCCTATAACTTATTACATGGATATATTATAGCTGATTTACTTTCATTATGATACTAATATTTTTGATATTTCAAAATGTTTTGTAATTCTGACACAATTCAAAGCAAAACCTTGATTTTACAAGATAAAACGATCGATGTCGTCTGCATGAATCCGGTCGGAAAAACGTGCCTTGACATATTCTGCGTCGATGACGATTTCTTCTTCTTCCATTTCTGGAACATTATATGAAATATCTTCGAGCAATTTTTCCATCACGGTATGTAATCTTCTCGCGCCGATGTTTTCAGTCTGTTCATTCGTCAAAAAGGCCATCGTAGCTATTTCTTCAACCGCATCATCCGTAAAGGTAATTTTGATGCCTTCTGTCTCAAGCAGCATTTTATGCTGTTTGAGCAGCGCATTTTCAGGAACTGTCAGAATCTTTACAAAAGCGTCTTTCGTTAGATTCTCCAGTTCGACACGGATGGGGAATCTCCCTTGCAGTTCCGGAATCAGGTCGGTTGGTTTTGCGGTATGAAACGCACCGGCTCCGATGAACAAGACGTGATCTGTCTTGACAGGGCCATGTTTTGTCTTGACTACACTGCCTTCAACGATGGGGAGAATATCTCTTTGCACGCCTTCGCGAGAAACATCAGGGCCTGCTTTATATCCCGAAGGGGAAGCAATCTTATCGATTTCATCAATAAAAATAATCCCGTTTTGTTCTGCATTTTCGAGTGCTTCTGATGTAACCTGATCCATATCAATCAGATTTGAGGCTTCCTGCTCACGAAGGATTTTTCTTGCTTCTTTTACGGTAACCTTTTTCTTCTTCTTTTTTTGCGGCATCATGTTGCCAAAAATATTTCCGATTGCCATGCTCATGTCTTCGTTTCCGACATCAAGCTGGTTTCCGACCGGATTATCTACAACATCGATCTCAATAAACTGATCTTCCAACAGACCTTCCTTGAGTTGCTGGCGAACCTGTTCACGAGCCAATTCCAACTCACCCCGATTTTCATCGTGTTCTTCGGGCTTTGTTTGGTTTGCCTGCTGATTATTTTGAAAGCCACCACCCATAATAAAATCAAAAGGACCGCGAACACCGCCTGACTGCGGGGCTTTCTTTTTGCCGGGAATAATCGCTTCAATGATTTTTTCTTCTGTGATTTCATCGGCAATTGAATACTTTTCCTGCAAATGATTTTGCTTGGTAATACGAATCGCTGACTCGACAAGGTCGCGAATCATCGAATCTACGTCTCTGCCGACGTACCCGACTTCGGTAAATTTAGTCGCCTCGACCTTTACGAAAGGAGCATCCATAAGTTTCGCAAGTCTTCTTGCAATCTCTGTTTTTCCAACGCCGGTCGGCCCCATCATTAAAATATTTTTTGGTGTGATTTCTTCGCGCATCTCTTCCGGGAGTTGGCTTCTTCGATAGCGATTACGCAGTGCAATCGCAACCGATTTCTTTGCGCCGTCCTGGCCGATAATGTATTTATCTAATTCTAAAACGATTTCTTTTGGTGTCATGGAATATAGCTTAGCCAATGGAATCCCCCCTTAACGTCTCAACTGAAATGTTATCATTGGTATAGACGCAGATTGAGGCCGCGATGGTAAGTGCCTCGCGCACGATTTCCTCTGCATTCATGTCGGTATGCTTAAAAAGTGCATGTGCAGCTGCATAAGCATAGTTGCCGCCGGAACCGATGGCGACAAAATCTTCGTCCGGTTCGATGACTTCTCCGTTGCCGGAAATCAAAAGCAGGCATTCCCTATCTGCAGCAAGCATCAAGGCATCCAGATTTCGCATCGCTCGATCCGATCTCCAGTTCTGCGCCAGCGCAACAGCTGCACGCTTTAAATTTCCGGAATGCTCTTCCAGCTTTTTCTCAAATTTTTCAGTGAGAGTGAACGCATCGGCCACAGATCCCGCAAACCCCGTAATTACCGAGTTCTTATAAATTTTCCTCACTTTTTTGGCTGTTTGTTTCATGATTGCAGTTTGACCCATTGTGACTTGTCCGTCACCGCCGATACAAATATCGCCGTTTGGGCGTTTCACCGCAACAATAGTAGTCCCCCGAAATTCTGTCATTTTTCTCCTTGTATGATCTATTTAGAAGCCAAAATCATACTTATCCTTTCTTTTTTATTTGTGATATATAATACATTCAGATGCTGTGGACTTTTGATTTTTTTCTGTAGTCCAACTACTTGAAGGAGTGTATT
>JAQUUY010000074.1 GCA_028693645.1 Eubacteriales bacterium
TTACTCCGGCTTCTTCTCAGCTCTTTCATAGGCATGGTCGAGAAGGATGTTGGGCATAACAATGGCTCGCACACAATTTCCTTTGCAAATAGATCCGTGGGGGTCCGTTCCAACAATGTCCATATACACGAAATTCTCATAGACTTTTGTAACCGTTATTTCAAGCGAAACCACCTCATCAATCAACGTCGGTTCTTCATGATTCAAATAAAGCTCTTTGCCGATCGTAATATATCCTTCCGGGATTAACGGCGCGAGTAATTTATTTGAAGCTTCGAGAATCATCCCGATGATTCCGGGAGTGGAAACCAGAAATTCAAGCAGTCCATCGATGGCCGGGCTCGATTCGAATGATTTCACCCTCCATTCTTTCTTTTCATAAACAATAGAAAGACCTGCTGTAATCTTGTGATCAATCATATTTCATTTCCCCTTTCATGACTTTGCTTTTCGCACCTGAGTTAAATGAATTGCTATGCTCACGAAAAAATCATAGTGTTTTTTCG
This sequence comes from Eubacteriales bacterium, assembly GCA_028693645.1. Lineage (GTDB taxonomy): Bacteria > Bacillota > Clostridia > Peptostreptococcales > Anaerovoracaceae > STD2-154. The sequence continues at coordinate 507 of JAQUUY010000074.1, forward strand.
GGACCGCCGTGCCTCTGGGTTGCTCTCTCGATCAATTCATTAGGAGTGACGATGACTCTCTCATACTCTCCTTTGCAGATTTCTCCGTAGGAATCATAGCCGGTGTAGTCGAGGTAAATTCTTTTTCCATCTACCCCCGTAACGGTCAATTTAATGGTGATTGTGTCACCAATCGAAGTGGGTTCTTTATGGTATAGCGTGATTTCTTTCCCTACGGTCATGTAGCCTTCGGGAACCAAGGGGTGAAGGAAGCTGCTTGCCGCTTCAATTACGATGGCCAAAATAACGGGTGTGGAAACAAGATATTCCAGAATACCGAGCGAGACTTCTTCGGGCAATTCGCCCGAAACAGTTCCTTGTTTTTGAAAGATGAAGTGAAGGCCTTTTTCGATTTTATGTTCGATCATTTCTGAGTTCCTCCCTTAATAACGATAACGGTCAAGCATCCGATTTCCGGCACCTATAGATTATACATACCCGAAAACCGGAAGTTAAACTAAGTTTATCTTAAACAGAAAATATTTTCTGCGGTTGTTGACGGAAGCTCGTCTTCGTTTTATGATTTACCTAAGAAACAAGCGTTCCAAAACGGTATTCTCTTCGCAGTAGAAAAACGAGGTCGATCATGATAGAACAACTTCGGCGTTATCGCCGCGATCTGCACAAAATCCCCGAAGCAGGTTTCGCGGAATTCAAGACAAAAGCTTATTTGCTTGATGTGTTAAAACAATATCCCTGCCGAATCAGCGAAATCGCGCAAACGGGTCTGTGTGCTTATTTCCCCGCGGGGCGGCCGGATTGTCGACACACCGTTGCCTTTCGCTGCGATATGGACGGTCTCGCCACTATCGAAGAAAACGATGTGCCTTATGCTTCGACCGAGCCCGGGATGATGCATGCCTGCGGGCACGACGGTCACATGGCGATGCTCCTTGGGCTTGCCGAGCAGCTTACCCTCATGGGGCCTGCGCTTGCCGTCAATGTTCTTCTTATTTTTCAACCTGCCGAAGAAGGCCCCGGCGGTGCGAAAAAAATCATATCGTCAGGAATCCTCAAAGATTACGATGTAGATCGCATCTTTGCTTTTCATATTAGCCCGTCAGAAACAAAGGGTACTATTTTAACTCGCCCCGGTGAATTCATGGCAAAATCGGGGGAATTAGATCTTGTCGTACACGGAAAAAGTGCTCACTGTTCTGCCTCGGAAAAAGGAATTGATGCGTTGTATATCGCCTGCCTTCTCGTAGCTCGCCTCTATAAAATGGAAAAAGCCTGTTTGCCTTCCGACGTTTTTCGTTTACTGAAATTTGGCAAAATGGAAAGCGGCATCGTTCGCAATGCAATTTCCGACCAAAGCAAGCTATTCGGAACGCTCCGCAGCTTCACGACAGAACATTTTGAGCTGATGCTAAATGAAATCAAAGACATCATACAGGAAGCGGAGGAAGAATATCAGTGCAAAATCGATTTGAACTGCTCTGAAGGATACCCCCCCATCCTCAACGACCAAGACCTTTATGATATGGCAAAACGTGCTCTGACAAACGGCGAAACGTCCTTTGATTTTATTAACCTTCGCAAGCCTTCCATGGCCTCCGATGATTTCTCTTATTATCTCGAAAAACTACCCGGCTTGTATCTGTTTTTGGGGACAGGGGAATCGACTCCCTTGCACAGTAGTACTTTTGATTTTGACGAATCGATTTTAGAGACCGGTGTCAAAGCTTATTTAAAGCTTTTAGAACTTCCTATATAAAGGGATCAAGACAATGCTTGATCCCTCAGAGTGTTTATTCTATTTCCCTTCTTCGGGGAGTCTGTTTTTGCGTTCGACCGTTACCTGAATTTTTTCCTTGTAACAAGAGAAAGCGTGTTCTACTGTCGCTTTGTCGAGTTTTGGCGTAACGACACTAACTAAAGGAACAATGATAAGCGATGCAATCATCGCAATCGCTCCCGCAACCGGAGGCGCAAACCAACCTTGGAATAGATTCGTTACGTTAAAGAACACTGCGAAAATCATAGAAGCCCACACCGCGGGTTTCGTTGTGCGTTTCCAAAAGAGCCCGTATAGGAAAGGTCCGAGGAAGGATCCGGCCAGTGCTCCCCAAGATAATGACATCAAGGTGGTAATCAGATTATTGGGGTTGATGGCAATCACAACGGAAAGGATGACAAACACTACGCAAAGCGACTTAATCACTACAATTTGTACTTTATTGCTCATCTGCGGGAAAAATGTCCCTCTCAGAAAATCAAGCGTAAAGGTCGAGCTGCTTGCCATAACGAGAGAAGAGAGCGTTGACATGGATGCGGAAAGCACCATGACAAGAATCAATCCAATCATTATGTCCGGCATGATTTCGCCGACCATGGTTGGCACAATATTGTCAAAAGCGACCGTTCCATCTTCTGCAGCCTTAAAGTACAGGCGTCCAAAAGAACCGTTAAAATAGCATCCGCCCGATATGATCAAGGCAAATACGGTGGAGATAATTGTTCCCGTTTGAATCGCTTTTTCATCTTTTATTGTGTAGAATTTGTGAATCATTTGCGGCAATCCCCAAGTTCCAAGACTTGTTAAAATAACAATTCCAAGTAGCGTCCAAGGATCCGGTCCAAAGAACGAGGTGTAGACTCCTTGGTATTCCGGATGCACCGGCGATTCGATCTTCGACATTTCTGTCATCGCACCCATGAGACCGCCTTGGTCGTGTAAAACGACCGCAATAATTCCAATAATGCCGCCAATCATGATAACTCCTTGTATCATATCGTTGATAGCAACGGCCATATAGCCTCCCAGAACAACATAGGCTCCGGTCAATATTGCCATTCCTATGATGCAGTAAATGACATCGAGACCAAAGGCCATAGAGAACAGCTGGGAAAGGCCTTTATATACGGATGCCGAGTAGGGTACAAGGAAAACAAAAATAAGTGCGGAAACGACGACTTTTAACACCGAGCAGTTGTAACGCTTCGCAAAGAAATCCGGCATCGTCGCAGAATCAAGGTGTTTGGTCATGACACGCGTTCTTCTTCCGAGAACCACCCAAGCGAGCAGGCTCCCGATCAAAGCGTTTCCGATTCCAATCCAAACAACCGAAGTACCAAACGCCCAGCCAAACTGGCCGGCATATCCGACAAAGACAACCGCCGAAAAATAAGTCGTTCCATAAGCAAACGCACTCATCCAAGGTCCGACGTTCCTCCCTGCGAGTACAAAGTCATTTACATTTTTGGCATGTCTTCTGCAGTACAAGCCGATTCCAACGGTCACTGCGAAGAAAATGGCAATGATAAAAATTTTAGCAAACATTTCTTTTCCCTCCTGTAATAAATGAATTGGGCTGGCAGAAGGCCGGATTCGGATATTAAAAAACCCGTCTTCTGACTTAGTCAGAGGACGGGAAGACTTCCCGGGGTACCACCTCAGTTCGTGCACGCCTCACAACGAAACACCTTATCAAGTACGACGCTTTTGCGTTTATACTCAGGCACTATAACGGGTGCGCCCGTCCCGGTCTACCGAGGCAAAAGCCCTTTCGGCGGGAAGCTCTCGAAATGTATTCAGGAAACTGCAACACCCGCGCCTCTCACCAACCGGCAACTCTCTGTGGCTTTACAATATCCTTACTTTTTTTCGGTCATCGCTTTTTGAATATCCTTGCGCATACTTTAGCATTCTAAAGCAGGCTTGTCAATATTTTTTTGATACCATTGTTTCATCATACAAGGCGCCCTAAGGGTTTCCACGCAAAATTCATTTTACAGGTTAGTTTGCGAGGGGAATGCTCTCTTTCTGTTTTTTTATTATCTTTGTCAATGAAAATCACACTACACGTTGAGGCATTATTTCCATCAAAAAGCAACTATGTTTCAATCAACGATAATCTTTCGTAAAGATTCCTCGTAGGGCGGGTAAGCGATGCCTTTTTCTGTAACGACCGCCGTAATATATTTTGCAGGAGTCACGTCAAATGCAGGATTAAACGTCTTAATTCCCGCCGGGGCCATGTCTTTTTCGTACCAAAGTCGATATATTTCCTCTCCTTTTCGTTCTTCAATCGGAATATCCTCCCCACTCGCGGTGGCAAGATCAATCGTCGAAGTCGGAACAAACATATAAAAAGGAATGCCGTATTCTTTTGCAAGAATGGCAAGACCTGACGTGCCTATCTTATTTGCGCCATCTCCGTTTGCCGCCATCCGGTCGCAACCTACAACCACGGCATCAATCCAGCCCTTTTTCATGACAGTAGCGGCCATATTGTCGCAAATCAGAGTAACATCAATGCCCGCATGGAAAAGCTCCCACGCCGTTAGCCTCGCGCCTTGTAAAAGCGGCCTTGTTTCGTCCGCGAATACCTTGAATCCATAGTTCTTCTCCTGCCCGATGTAAAGGGGAGCAAGGGCGGTTCCATAGCGGGCGGTGGCCAGCGCCCCTGCGTTGCAGTGGGTCAGGATGCCCATTCCCGGCCGCAACAAGGAAAGGCCGTATTCACCGAGCATCCTGCAGCCGTCCTCGTCCTCTTTATGGACGGCTCTGGCCTCCGCAAGCAATGCCGCCTTCCATTCCGCAACGCTCTCGCCTTCTTTATGCGCAAGCAGACATTTTTCCATCCTCTCAAGTGCCCAAAGCAGGTTGACCGCAGTGGGTCTCGCAGAATTGAGATATTCCTTATTTTCGCGAAACTCCTCCGAAAATGCAGCAAAGTCATCCGCCTTGCTTTCTCTCATTGAAACATAAATGCCGTACGCCGCGGCAATGCCGATTGCGGGTGCCCCTCTGACTCGAAGCCAGTGAATTGCTTCCCAAACGTCCCCTTTCGTATCAAGCGTCAGCCACTTTTCCTCACAGGGCAGCAGTGTCTGATCGATAATCAGCAATTTTTCATTTTCATATTTTATTGGCATGATATCCATGTTATTCTCTCCATATTCTAAATATTATTATCGTTTTCTAAATACTATTATCATTATATAGCGCCATCCCAACACTATACTTTAGACAGTCCGATCTCGTCTATATGCTTGATCTATAGTACTATCGCCAAAATCCATACTCTATTTTGGTCTCTGCCGAATCAATGTCAATCTATGTTTTTTATAGCTAGTTTGAAATTGTTCTGCAAACAAACATCATTATATCATTTTCTACAAAGCAGAACAATGCAGTCAAAAAGGAACTGCCGATCCTTTGCAATGCAAAAGGCCGGCAGTTCATGGTTTCGTTTAGAGTTTCTCTACTTCACGTTTTTATTTATCATTTATCTTCATTTTTTGCTAGTTGCCGAGGCCGTAGCCGTTCTTGACAAGGTAGCTTTCCAGCGTATCTTCTGCACCCGAGATTTTATTTGCATAGCGCGTTGTATAGGATCCACGGCTGATTGCAGCTCCACCCTGATTATAAGCCGAGAGTGCTGTCACAGTGTCTCCGTAGTGGACAATTTTATCACCTATATACTTCGACCCAAATTCAATGTTGATATGTGCATCAAACAACTGGCTTCGTTGAATCCCAAATCGCTCTGCCGTAGCAGGCATGATCTGCATGATGCCTACTGCTCCGCTTCCGACCGCATCCGTCCGAAAAGTGCTCTCTTTTTGAGCCATCGCCATAAGCAGGCGTTCGTTCACATTATTGATTTCTGCTTCGTGCTTAAACAAGAAGACGAGCATCAAGGCCTTTGATTTGTTGATTGCGCTGTTTTTGGCGGTGATATACGATGCAAGCCCTCTGTTGTAATCGGCTTCGGCCGCGTCAAAATAGAGCGCCGCATCAACCGTCACATCGGTACTCACATATAAACCCGAATAATCATCGTAAAAAATAGACCATCCAAATGAGTCGTCCCCTGATAGGGCACGCAAAGGCAAATACAAGGTTTCACCAACTTGCAACACGGAATGATCGTCTAAATCTATTTTTGTTTCGCTGTATTCTCTCATGCGAAATAAATCCGACGGAAGTGTTGCATCTCCTTGATTCTTTGTCCTTTTTATGACAGTAACATTAGTAAGTTTGACAGCGACCGGATTTTCCAGGTTACTTTTCAAGGCCTCCTGATCAAGCGCGGTTTTTGTCGGTTCTTTTTTTGTAACAGTAAGTGTGCGGCTTTCCCAATCCATCTCTGCATCAAATCCCAATAAAGGTTCCATTTCCTGGCTGAGCGGGAAATAGGTCACTCCTTGGTATAAGAAGAGCGGATCCTCCAAGTAATAGTTTGCTATTCTGTTTCCATTGATGTCAATGTTCCGATTCAGAAATTGTCCCTGTACGCTGTCATCAGCGTAAA
>JAQUUY010000075.1 GCA_028693645.1 Eubacteriales bacterium
GTTTTATCAATAGTTTTATTAGCTGGATTGGCGGCAAGAAAGCCCTCAGAAAGCTCATCTATAGGTTATTTCCAAAAGACTATGACAGATATATTGAGGTCTTTGGCGGTGGTGGCTGGGTTCTGTTTGGCAGACCGCCTGATCCAAAAGCAATGGAGGTATATAACGACTTTAACTCCAACCTGACCAATTTGTTCTACTGCGTGAAAAGCCGCACCTGGGAGTTTTTAAGACACCTCGGTTTCCTGCCCATTAACTCAAGGGATGAGTTTACGGTCATTCGCAAATTCATTGATATGGAGGAATTCAGAGCCGAATATCTTTCAGAGGAACTGGAGTTGGCAGAGAATAACCTTTCCCCACCGGAGTTTGAGGATATGAAAGCAACCATGCTGGAGAATGCCAAGAAAAGTGATGTGCGCCGGGCGGCTGCCTTTTACAAGCTGATCCGCTACAGCTACGGCAGCGGCTGCACCTCGTATGGCTGCCAGCCCTTTGATGTGAGAAAGACCTTTTACCTGATATGGGAGGCTTCCCGCAGGCTCAAGGACACAGTAGTAGAGAATAAGGATTTTGAGGCATTGATCCGGCAATATGACCGAGATAATGCCTTTTTTTATTGTGATCCACCCTACTACGAAACCGAAGGACATTATGCCGTGGTGTTTCGAAAAGAGGATCATCTGCGGCTTCGGGATACGCTTGTGGGTTGTAAGGGTAAATGGATGGTTTCATACAATGACTGTGAATATATTCGGAATTTCCGGATCGTTCAAGTTGAGTTTTCCTGAATAAAATGATATTATAACGGCAAGAATATTAAATATAAATTATTGTGATAATATCATTTCGGGGATGAGAATATGGAACAGGCTGGATATGGGGAACACATTGCGCATACAGTCAGAAATGTGCCTTATGAAGCGGCAATCCAAACCCAGAACATTGCAGGGCAACTGGCCGAAAAGTTTGGACTTTCATACAATCAGGCCAAGGCTATTACCAATGTTAAACTGAAACGAATGGCTGACAAAGGCGAAATTGAACGACTGCAAAAGGGCATTTACTGTCATGTGAAGCAAACCATTTTTGGAAAGGCCACACCCAGCGCCGAACAGGTACTCTTGAAAACATTGACTTTGCAAAATGGCAAAAAAATTGGATATGAATCTGGCGAGTCCTTTTTTAACAAGCTGGGATTAACAACCTTGATCCCTCGCGATATGGAAATCACAACGAACCGCTACAGGGCCAAGCTGCCGGAAGATTGTCATATCCGGCGCCGGAAGCCGGCTGTATTTGTGACGGACGAAAATTGGAAATATCTTCAGTTTCTTGATCTGCTTGAGGAACTGCCAGAGGCTCATAGGGATGTGAGAAAACCGGAACACTTGCTTTTGCAATACGCGAAAAGGCAGCAATTAGACAACCTTACGCTGATCTTCACGGCACACCGATACTACCCGCAGAAGATTATGCTGCCGCTCATTGACTTGCTTATGGTGGAAAATATTAGAATACGTTCAGAAGATGGGAGTGGAAAATAATATGACCGAAGAAAAAGCAAAGAAAATTTTCGAAAAATATAACCGCACAGCAGACATCGTCCGTTGTCCAAACGGGAGGGCCATTGTCCGAAAGCTGCTTGATTCCTATGCAAGGGCGGCGGTGAACCTATATGGCATGATCAACCGGGATGCTCTTGTTGCTATTTTCAATAAGCAAAACGTCGATCAGACGAGCAACGAGGAGATCTATATTCTCCTCCTGCCGCTTGTGCGAAAAAACGGCTGGTACGGTTTTTATAAAGAATACATCGTGCATTATGCATTTTTCGACGACTTCGACCAGACCGATTATTTACTGGGACACCAGGCGGACAAGCCACGCTACGTACCAGAAAAAGACGAATTCCTTAAATATGCTGATGAGGATTACGCAGATAACGACCACTGGTGGAATGTTCGCCGTTTTATGTGGGACGTTTTCGGCTACGGCAAAGAGACCGCGGAGGGCTACACAGAAGTAAAAAATTATATGATTTACGGCGATGGAATAAGGGAATTGGGGCCCATTCTGGACAGGCATAAGCTTTTATTCACCGGTGAAAAACAGCTTCAGGAGTTCGTGAACCTTATTATGCTTGCCAAAAATAACACACGCATATGGGAAAACAACGGATACACGCCATCCGAGCTTCACGGGATTCTTCGCAAACGCGATAAAAATATTGTTCCGTTTCCAACATTGCAAAGACCGAAAGTCGGACGTAATGATCCATGCCCGTGCGGAAGCGGCAAAAAATACAAGAAATGCTGCGCGCTGTTTGACGATGAAAAAACAGCGCAGTTGAGCGCTGAAGAGGGCAGACTTTTCTATGAGACATGGTATGGGTTGATAAGCTTTGTCAATGACCGGAAGAATGTAATCAAAGACAAAATCAAACCGGAATACCCCAACGCTGTCAGCGATATGAGAGTGCATAAAGTAAGAGAAGTACTCTGGGAAAATCCGGAACTGATAGACGAATATATCAGTAAAACAGAGCTTCCGCAAGAGAGGATAGACATCTTGAAACTGTGGAGAACAAACTATAAAAAGGAAATGATTTTTGTTTTAGAATATCAGCCCGAATACGCCGTTGCGATCGCTTCTGACGCGCAGGGCGAAGACAGACTTTACGGGATAAAAGGGATAAGCAACTCAGTAGCAAATGCCTTGCGGCGGGACTTGCCTGCGCAGCTTGAAACCGTGTTGCTTCCATTCAAAGGCAAGATTATCTATGACAGCTTTATGAACACTATGCCAATAGGCTTCGGAGAAGGTTCAAGGGCGGCTTTTCGTGAGATGTATGATAAAGCAATAAAATACGGAATTATCACAAGCCTGGAATAGATTGTAGGCAGCAGACCATGATGTTTTACGGGATGCTGGCAAGGTGACCGTGGAAATGACCAAAGCGCATTCTAAAAACAAAAAAGCTAATTTGTAACAACTGCGGGAGAATAGCTGTCTGCTATATGAAGGATGGTTTGAATTGCATTCTATCACTTCGAGTGATAGAATAGTGGCAGAAGTGATAGAAACTGACACAAAGGGTGATGTTATGAGAATGTATGAAAGTGAAACCGTTGAATTAAAGGGAATCTATACACCTGATTTGAAAAAAGAAATCGTGGCATTTGCAAATACTAATGGTGGGACGATTTATATTGGTGTTCAGGATAATGGAGAAATAACTGGTCTTAATAATGCAGATTTTGTGATGCAACAGATATCAAACGCTTTAAGAGACGGTATTCGTCCGGATGTCTCTATGTTTACAAGTATTGAGTTGGCTGAGGAAGATAATAAGAACATTATTAAGCTAACAGTTAATCAAGGAACCAAAAAACCTTATTATCTATCTGACAAGGGATTAAAACCGGCAGGTGTATATGTAAGAAGTGGAACGACTTCTCCTCCAGCATCTTTCGATGCTATTCGCATGATGATTAAAATGACCGACGGTGATTCTTTTGAAAATAATCGCTCACTCATTCAAGATCTAACCTTTACAAGTTTAAAAAAAGAGATGGAAAAAAGAAATTTAGAGTTTTCACAGGTGCAGATGAAAAACTTAGGGATTCTTTCCTCTGATGATATTTTTACAAACATGGGCTTATTGGTTTCAGATCAATGCAAGCATTCTATTAAGTTTGCTGTTTTTCAGGGCACCGACAAATTGGTGTTTAAGGATCGAAAGGAATTAACCGGTTCGTTATTTGATCAGCTTACGGACGCATTTAAAACCATTGACTTTTATAATAGTACAAAGGCCACCTTCCATGATTTGCTGCGTACAGACGAAAGAGATTACCCAGAAGATGCTGTACGTGAGGCACTGCTTAATGCCGTTGTGCATAGAGAATATTCCTTTAGCGGCAGTACAATTATTAATTTATATTCGGACCGTTTAGAAATCATATCACTTGGTGGTTTAGTCTCTGGAATGTCCCTGGAAGCTGCAATGCTAGGTGCATCGCAACCCAGAAATGAAAAGCTTGCCAGCCTGTTTTATAGAATGAAACTAATCGAAGCATATGGCACTGGTATAAGTAAGATCATCAGTTGTTATAAAGGACTACCCGTTCAGCCTAAGTTTGAAAATGTAGAAGGTGCATTTCGGGTTGTTCTGCCTAATACACAGGCACAGTCGTTAAGCACAGCGGAAGAACGGTATTTGCCAGTACTCAAATTGTTTGAAAAACAAAAGGAAATCACTCGTAATGATGTTGAAGAAGCTCTTGGGGTGGGAACGACCCACGCGGTTAATGCACTTAAAGAGATGCTGGCTAAAGAGCTAATTAAAAAAGTGGGTAGCGGCAGGCTGACGAGATACGTGGCTAAGTAGCCGTTGTTTTATGTCAGAGAAGAAAGCATATTTGTTTTATGATCACTAAGCGGAAAATGGGCGAAAATTAGGGCGAAATAATCATCTTTTTAGGGTCGGAAAATCAGCCAAAATATAGATGACATTGCGATTTTTCGAAAAATAGCAAAAGCAAGAGGTTAAGATCAGGCCAATAAAATGGCGTATGAGCTTAGCCTCTCTTTAGTATATTTATGGAAATATTTTGATTTAACGAGTATAATAAAAGAAAAAATGAGTGGGGTGTGTATATGAACTCTGAAATCGTAATGTACCAGACCGAAGATGGTTTGACTAAAATAGAAACGACATTTGATAACGATACAGTTTGGCTCTCCATTGATCAAATGGCAGAATTATTTCAACGTGATAGAAGTGTAATTGGTAAGCATATAAGAAATATTTTCACAGAAGGTGAGCTTGAGAAAAATTCAGTATGGGCAAAATTTGCCCATACTGCTTCTGATGGTAAAGATTATCAAGTTGATTATTATAACTTAGATGTTATTATTTCGGTGGGTTATCGTGTGAAATCATTAAGAGGCACGCAATTTAGAATTTGGGCAAGCAGTGTCTTAAAAGAATATATGAAAAAAGGCTTCGCCATGAATGATGATCTTTTGAAAAATAATGGCGGTGGAGTTTATTTTGATGAGCTATTGGAACGTATCCGTGATATTCGTTCTGCTGAAAAGGTATTTTGGAGGAAGGTTCTTGATATCTATGCGACCAGTGTTGATTATGATCCAAGAATGGAATCTTCAATGCTGTTTTTTAAGACAGTGCAAAACAAAATGCATTGGGCTGCACATGGTCAAACGGCTGCGGAAAAGATTTATTACGCAGCAAATGCAGATAAACCTCATATGGGTATGCTCAGTTTCAAGGGAGAACAACCTACACAAGCAGATGCGCTAGTAGCAAAAAATTATTGCACAGAAGATGAGTTAGCTGCTTTGAACAGTGTTGTGTCTGCTTATCTTGAATTTGCTGAGATGCAGTCGAGAAGAAGGATTCCGATGTATATGTCAGATTGGATTGAAACATTAGATGGATTTCTGAAATTGTCGAAGCATGAAATTCTTACTCATGCTGGGAAAATCAGTGCTAAAACAGCTGAACTCAAAGCAAAGGAAGAGTATAAGAAATATAAGGAGCTATATTTGAGTGATGTTTCCAAGGCGGAGAAAGACTATATAGAGGCCTTAGAAGATATGGAAATGAAGTTGCTGGGCGAAGGCGATAAAAACTAAGTTTGCATTATAGCAATAACACGCAGTCATCCGATGTTAGGTTATGTACCATAATGGGTATTTTGCAAAATATAAATGTTGATAGTGATATATATGCTCTGTATCAAAAACTCACTACCACTCCTGACGAGGGACATAAAATTATTGGTCCAGGAGAAGCAGCTTCTATCGCACTAGCGAAAAGCGTCGGTGGCGTTGTAGCGAGTAATAATTTAAAAGATATTAGTTCTTATATTGATGAATATGAGTTAAAGCATATAACTACTGGGGATATTTTAATTGAGGCGATGGAGAAAGAATCCATAACAGTAAAATGCTGCTATTGATTCTTCTGTTAAAGAAAGGTTTCATTTCCATTCGGTAAAATCGAGAAGAATAGTGGATTAAATAGTGGATTAAATGGCGGATTAAAGATGTTTAATTATTTTAATTATATATTACTGATAGAATTCGTAATAGAAAATGATAACTTGAAAAATGAGGAAAACGCTTAATGAAATATTTGCAATCAATTCAGGAAACCTCATATTTGACTGCAGGCAATGTCATGCAGTACAGAAGAATCATGAGGATGTTTTATAACGAATATGAAAAGATGCATTTTCAATTATACAAAGAAGACGTGTTTGAATTATTGAAAGCATATTCTGAGTTTGAAGACTATACCATGGAGCAGCTGAAGAATGATTTAAATTCACTGGTTGAGTGGAAGAACCTGACGCCGATACAGGATCCAAAACGTGTGTATACCATCGCAGACTATAAAAATAAGCAATTTCGGTACTCCATGTCGGAATATGCGGTCGAAATCGAACGACTTACCGTTAAACTCGAAAGCCTGTTTATGGAAACCGGCGGTATCTCAAGCAACTTGTTTGCCCGTATTAATGAAGCCCTTGATGCCGCAGAGGAAATCAAAAAAAGGCCGTTAAAAAACGTAAACGAGTGGTGGCGAAATCTACAGGAAGATTTTAAGCGTCTCAACCAGAATCATCAGGATTATCTTCGTGAATTCTATTCCGGCAGAGCGGATAAGGTGTTGAAATCCGTTGATTTTATTTTGCATAAGGAT
>JAQUUY010000076.1 GCA_028693645.1 Eubacteriales bacterium
TTAATAATAAAGCCCGGAGTTCATCATGGAGAACATTCCCATGAGTGTGCTTGCAAAGAAGAGGAAGTAAACGACAAGAACGGCAATGGTGATGATGAAGCTTACGAAGCCTGCGCGGTTCCAGCTTTCTTGCATCTTCATGAATTCTTCGGCACTTGCATAATTACCGTTTTTCCAAGCCCACTGGTTTCCTTTTGCTCCGCAAATGAAAACCCACACGAGGTTAAAAAAAGGAATCAAAACGAGTAAAGGAAGATAGGTGCGGTGGCCGATACCCCATACATAGTTAAACATAAAGGCTCCCCAGTTCCAACGTTTAATTTCATTTGGTATTTCGTTTGTAGCGACGGCGTTCGGATCATACTGATATTGATTTTCGTACATGATGTAGTCCCTTTCCCTTTCGAACTAAATGATAAAAAAATGTCAAATTAATTATACCAAAGAAAGAAAGTTTTGGAAACAGAAATAATTAGCTGGGATTAGATTTTACATAGGATTGTTTTTTGAGGTTTTTTGAGCTCATAGTATTCTTTGCTCTAAAAACAGTTGACCGTATAATAAAGTTGACAAAAGCCGATAATCCGACTAATATAAAGCCAAAGCTTAGATTCGTCGGATTATCACATGATAAAAATATAGGGAGAACATTTAATGTACATAAAAAGAGCAATCGAGGATTCCGTCTTGAAGATAGCGAAATCTTTTCCGGTGCTACTTTTGACCGGACCCAGGCAGGTCGGAAAAACGACCCTGCTTAGGCACCTGAGCGAAGCGGAACGTACTTATGTTACGCTTGATGACCCGGATGCGCGGTTTCTTGCGCAAAAAGACCCAGCTTTATTTTTACAGCGATATGCACCGCCAATCCTGATTGACGAAATTCAATATGCACCGGAGCTCTTGCCCTATATCAAAATGAGCGTGGATCGTTCAGGGAACAAAGGCGATTTTTGGTTGACCGGTTCGCAAATGTTTCATATGATGAAAAACGTCAGCGAATCTCTCGCGGGACGTGTTGGTATTGTAACGCTACTTGCCCTATCTAACAGTGAAATCAGCAAGGTGCCGTCTGAGCCTTTTACAACCTCTTCCGAACGCCTTCTCTTCCGAATGCGAACGGTTCCCAAAATGGATTTGAACGCCGTCTATGAACGAATGTTTCGCGGAGGGATGCCTGCGCTTTATGCAGACAGCGAGATTCCCCTTGAGACGTTTTATTCGTCTTACATTAACACCTATTTGCAGCGAGATATTCGTGACCTGACCCAAGTTGCCGATGAAATGTCATTTTATAATTTCCTGGTCGCAGTCGCCGCTCGAACTGCGAAGCCGATTGTTTATGACGAACTCGCCAAGGAGGTCGGAATTAGTGCACCCACTGCGAAGAAATGGCTGTCTCTTTTAGTATCGTCCCACATTGTTGCATTGGTACAGCCTTACCATAATAACGTACTCAAACGGACACTTAAAATGCCTCTTTTGCACTTCCTTGATACAGGGCTTTGCGCCTATTTGCTGAAATGGGGGACACCTGAAATTCTTGAACGCGGAGCTATGAGCGGTGCGTTTTTTGAAAGCTGGGTGTTTGCCGAGATTTATAAAAGCTATCTAAACGCAGCAAAGGAACCGCCGCTGTTCTATTACCGCGACAAGGATAAAAAAGAGATTGATTTGCTTTTGATGCAGGATGGCGTTCTGTATCCCATCGAAGTGAAAAAATCCGCTTCACCCGGTCCGGAAGCGGTCAAACAATTCAAAGTACTTGCGCCTGTTTCGGAGTTCAAACATTTTGTAGGAACAGAGCAACTGAAAATCGAGATTGGCACCGGCGCCGTTATTTGCATGGCAAACGACTTACTACCCGTAGACCGAAAAAACTGGTATGTACCGGCATGGCTAATCTAAAACGAAAGGAGTGACAAAAATGCCTTTTACAAAAGACTTGATTGCGCCCTGCGGGATTAATTGCGCCATTTGTATGGCTTACCTTCGTGATAAAAACAGCTGCTCCGGCTGCCTTGGCCCCGACGAAGAAAAACGCCCGAGTTGCCGTAGCTGTAAAAAGAAAACCTGCGAAGAGCACACAAAGGCCGAGTTCGCTTATTGTTTCGAATGTCCGAAGTTCCCTTGCAAAACAATGAAAGACCTCGAAAAACGATACACGACAAAATACCACTACAGCCCGATCACGACACTGAATCAAATAAAAGAAGAAGGCTTTGACGCCTTCCTTGCCGCTGAAGAAGAAAAATGGAAGTGCAAGAACTGCGGGGCAACGCTGTGCGTGCATAGGGAAACGTGTTTGAAGTGCGGGGCGACAATTGAAAGAATTTAATGCAAGAGGAGAAACAATGAGAAGCGTAAACGATTTTTCGGACTGGATGAAAACCAACTCCAAACTCTCAGATAGCTCGATATATAAATATTCGCGTGCCATGAACACAATTTCAAATGAAATGCTCGAATTGGGAGTCATTCCCAAAAGTATATTTGAAATGAATCGAGTTGAAATCGACCTTGCAATGACTGGAATCCTTTGTAATTCTTATTTTTCCGCAAAAAACGAAAAAGGTAATAACATGTACAGCAATTCTTTGAAACAGTACAGGTATTATGTTTTGGCAACTTCTGAAAAAGAAGAACAGGAAGAAAGGATTGCAGAAGAACTGAAAACGTCTAAAGATCTGACCGAAACCGAGAAGGAAACAATCATCAACGCACGAATTGGACAGGGAACGTTCCGAAAATTTCTAATCGACAAATATCAAAGTAGGTGCATTGTCACAGGCATTGATAATCCCAAGCTTTTGATCGCAAGCCATATTAAACCGTGGGCAATATGTGATAACAAAAGCCGAGTTGATGTTGAAAACGGATTTCTGCTTTGTCCTAATTATGACAGGCTGTTTGATTGCGGACTGATTACATTTACGTCAATGGGGCGGATGCAAGTTTCCTCCTTTGTAGGGAAAGAAAATGAAAAGCGGCTCGGTCTGGCCAATAACACGGTTGTCGATTTGCGTGCAAGTAAAACTCTATTGAATAATTTGGAATATCATAGAGATGTTTTGTTTGTGAAATAAGGTAAGCGAAAATATTAGTACTCATCTGAAATTTATTTAAAACCATCGTATGTACTGAAACCAAGCATATAAACAGCCATTACCATAGAGAGCTCTTTTGAAGACAGCTTTTGGGCTACGGACATTGCCCTTAATTCCTCTATTACCGTATCATTTGGTACTAGAACATTGCCTTCGTCGTCAACTACCTTTTTGATGACCTTGGGTAAAATCATGCACATTTGATAAAAGGCATCTTCTTGGCCAGTTACAAGTGAATAAAATTTATCCATGCTAACACGTCGTATTAGTTTGTGACTTACTTTTTGACCATCAACAGTAGGAGCCCATTTTATATTTTGTGAATTTTTCGCGATTGCTTCAACTAAAAAACAAGCACAATCATCGTTCTGCAATAATTGGTTTTGCATTTTAATAAAAGTTTTTCCTGTTGACGCTGCGTTCATAGTGTTGTGCTTATTTTTCATTTCGACGTATATGGTATGGACTGTATTGCCATCCGGAAGTGCAATCCCTTCAGGATTGTTTACGATAACATCCCAGCCGCCTTCTCTCCCGTTTGGCGGCACTTTACAATAAGGAATGTATTGGAACATTCCTTGGTGAAAGTAGCCAATATCATTATTGTTTGATTTATCGCGTTGCCTGAATATTTCGTTGTTGACAATCGCCTCCCAGGTAAGGTTATATACCGTTTTGTCGAAAATTAATTTAATAGGATCGACAAGATTTTTGTTAAATTTTTTTAAATTATAAGCTTCTAATTTTTCTCCGTACTTTTCTATTGTTGCATAAACATGATCACTAAATTCCCTTTCGCTAATAAATCCTAATTCCCACATTCTAAGCCCTCCAATGCATTTTTAATTTCTAAAGCGATGTCATATGCTAGACTTACAGGTACTGCATTACCGACTTGTTTATACTGTTGGCCGACACTGCCACAGAAAAACCAATCATCCGGAAACCCTTGGCATCGAGCGTTTTCTCTAACCGTAAATGGCCTAGGTTCGATAGGATGGCATCGGTCAGTTTGCTTTTGGCTTGGGGATGTTAAGACGGTCAAACATGGTTCTTCCATACTTAGTCTTCGCAGAATTCCGGTCCGTCCACCGCCCATGTTCCAACAGCTTTTCATATATTCTCTAGCGATATTTTCCGGAATGTCTCTCCAGTAACCGCCAGGAGGAACCAACTCGAAAATCTGCTTTTTATAATCGGAGTACATCGCCCCGGGGCTTTCTGGGACATTATATAGAATATCTTTTAAAAGAGGTTTATATTTATGTGGTTTTGGAAAATTGTAATGTATCTTATCGATCAAATCATTCCTTATCCCTACAGTGATCAGGCGTTCTCTCTTCTGGGGGACACCATAATCCCAGGCGTTAAGAACTTCCTTTTGGATGGTATAGCCCGCGTCTGTAAAAATTTCATATATTGTACTGTATGTTCTGCCTTTATCATGTGATAATAATCCTCGGACATTCTCAAACAAGAACATTTTGGGTTGTAGTTTCTCTAAAAACACTGCGTAATGGTAAAACAAGGTTCCTCTTGCGTCATCAAGACCAAGCCGTTTCCCTGCATACGAAAAAGCTTGACAAGGCGCTCCACCAGACAATAAATCGAGATCCCCTTTGCTGAGAGCAAAAAATTTTTCAAGATCCAAGCAAGAAATCTTTGCAATATCTTCATGGATAACATTCCATCCCGGACGATTTCTTTTTAACGTGTCTGTTGCATTTTTGTCGAATTCAATTAGGCCAATTGAACTAAACTCTGCCTTTTCAAGGCCTAAAGCAAGGCCTCCGGCTCCTGCGAATAGTTCTATTGCACGAAATTTATTAGTCATTTACTACCTCGCCATTCAATAAATTATTGCAAGACGTAAATTCCATTACATCTCCAATATTACAATTCAACGTAACACATATTTTTTCCATACTTTCCATAGAAATAGGTCTTTCGTGTCCTAACCTTGCTAAAACGTTTGAGCTTATTCCCGATTGCTCCATCAGATCAATGCGCCTCATTTTTTTATCAATCAGTATTTTCCATAATTTATCATAGTTGATTGGCATGTTAGACCTCCCTAAATAATAATTCTATCGTAACATGAGATCTTGGTTTGCGCAATTAAGTTTCGCTCATGTGCATAAAATATCACGATAACATGAGATTCAAAAGATTAAAGCTTCTCGCTTGAAAGTTATAATCTCGTCGTAAAAGACGACTTGCTCAGAATGCCCGGAGAAGAGAAAACTTCGTGCTGACCATTTCAAGGCAAGGATCGATCTGTATGTAAGAGTTAATCAAAAATATCAGATTAATCTTTATATATAAAGCGTTTTCGAATATAATCGGCTTAGTGATGAACTTTACGAAACAGAAAGAAGGGAAATCCATGCTGAAAAAACTGCTCCTAATCGGTGGCGGCGGACACTGCAAGTCGGTTCTTGATTCTTTATTGCCTACTCGCGAATACTCTGAAATCGGCATCATTGAGAAAAGCGCGGAAATCGGTGATTCGATCTTTGGAATTCCCATTATTGGGGTTGACGAAGATCTGCCCAGATTGTTTCGACAAGGATATAAAAATGCGTTTTTTGCAGTGGGGAGTACCGCAAACCCGACGATGCGCGTGAAATTCTTTCAGGAGTTGAAAGACTATGGTTTCCAAATACCAAACATCATCGATCCGAGCGCGGCCGTCAGTCCTTACGCTAAGCTGGGAAGAGGGGTGTTTGTTGGAAAAAACGCCGTTATCAATGCTGATGTCGAGATTGGAAACGGCACAATTATTAATACCGCAGCAATCATAGAATATGAATGTCGCATCGGAAATTTTGTTCATATTGCACCGACCGCTGTTTTGACCGGAGCTGTGGAAGTGGGTGACTACACCCATATTGGAACCGGATGCATCGTAAAAAAGAAAGTGTCTATCGGTTCCTATGCGATGATAGGAGCAGGCGTCGTTGTTGCAAACAATATTCGGGATGGTATGATTGTAAGCTTGGGCGGATAAAAGAAAGGAAGGGTAGTTATGTTCAAAGAATTCAAGTACACGCTGACAGACAGCGAGACGTTCGAAAATGTATTTAAAGAAGAAAACCTTTTAATGAATCACGTGCTGATTCCCCCGGGGAAATTTTTCGAAAAGCATCCAACGGATGCAAACGTGCATGTTATAATCCTTCGAGGTGCGCTTACGGTAGGGGTTGATGACGGAGAGCGGGTTTCCTACGAAAAAGGTTCTGTACTCAACATCTCAAAAGGCAGCCCCTCAGAACTCGGCAACGCGGGGAACGAACCAACGGAGCTGATGGTAATCAAAAGCGACTTATAATATGAAAATAGTTTAGTAGCCAAGCATTGTGAAAGGGAAAAGAATGATACAAATTAGAAACCTCTGTCTGTCTCCAGGGCAGGAAGAAACCGCCTTGCGCGGAAAAGCGGCACAGGCGCTGCGGATTGCCGACACGGAGATTACAGATCTCGTGATTCGAAAGAAATCCCTTGATGCAAGAAAAAATTATGATAT
>JAQUUY010000077.1 GCA_028693645.1 Eubacteriales bacterium
CGATGAACAATAAGCTCCTTGACGAAACAGAGGAATTTAGCTATTTCTATATGGATAATTATTACCTCAAGACGATGGTTGAAATGGGTTATATCGGAATCCTTTTCTTTGGACTTCTTCTGGCAGCGCTTTTGATTTGGGGATTACGTGCAATCTACCGCAGCGGTCTTGATTTTCGGCAAATAAAAAACGACCCGCTTTCACGGGCCGTCGGCAATCCAAAAATTATGGCAATCAGTATCTTTTCAGGGCTTTCCGGAGTGCTCGTACATTGTTACTTCGAAAACGTCTTTGAAGAGCCGTATATGATGGCGTACTTCTGGGGACTTGCCGCAACCTTGATGTATCTTGGCTTTTTTAGAAGACCTTATTTGGCGCCCAAAAGATAACAATGGAACCCTTCGTCAAGAGCAACTGCTGTTGGCACAAAGTTTCGAGTATCATAAAATGCCTTATGACGCATGACCTTCCCTATTGTTGCAAAGGGAAGGTTTTTAAATTCGCTGTGGTGGACGCCAAGCACGAGAAGATCACTTGCTGCCGCTGCCTTTTCTAAGTCGTTTTCAACGCCATCTTGACCTTTGACAAAAGGATCGTACGCCGAAACACTGACGCCCTTTTTCTTCAACAGTTCTATCAAATGAAGGATAGGGCTTTCTCTCATGTCGTCAACATCGGGCTTGTAAGTCACGCCGAGGATCGTTACTTTGGGTGCCGCGGTTTGACCGAGGATTTCAAGAATCTCAGTCGCTACATATTCCGGCATCGAATCGTTCGTTCGGCGGCAAAGATCAATGATTTTAGCCGTCTCCGGCTGTTTCTCTGCGATAAACCAAGGATCGACAGCAATACAATGCCCGCCGACACCCGGACCCGGTTGGTGAATATTGACGCGGGGATGTTTGTTGCATAGTTCAATCGCTTCCCAGACGTTGATATCCATTTTTTCGCAAATTTTCGCAAGTTCATTGGCGAAAGCGATATTCACATCGCGATAGGTATTTTCGGCTAATTTGCATAGTTCTGCGGTCCGAGTGTCCGTTTCATAAATCTCCCCTTTTACAAACTGTCGGTAGACTTCAGCGATCTTTTTGGAAGAAATATCGTTGATGCCGCCGGCAATCCGACTGTTATTCACAAGTTCGTGAAGAATCTGTCCGGGGATGACGCGTTCGGGGGAATGCCCAACAAAAAGCTCCGTACCGATGGAAAGTCCGGTTTTTTCTAAAATCGGAAGCATCAAGCCATCTACTGTTCCGACAGGAGACGTTGATTCCAAAATGACAATATTTCCCGAGCGAAGAAAAGGAACGATATCTTCTGTTGCAGATACAACATACGACATTTCGGCTTTCTTGTCTTCTGTGATAGGGGTCGGTACCGCAATAATGAAAACATCGGCCTCTTCGGGAATCGTCGATGCTTTGAGCTTCCCGGAGGATACGACTTTTTTCACGAGTTTGTCGAGCCCTTTTTCTTCAATAATGATTTCGCCGCGGTTTAAAGCGGAAACAATTTTTTCGTTGCGGTCTACTCCGACAACAGATGCACCGCCGTCGGCAAACATTGACGCCGTTGGGAGACCGATATACCCAAGGCCGATGACACAGATTTTCATAGTATTTCTCCATTAGTAGGTAATGATTGATTTGTGTTTCCAAAACCGTAGGCTATGACACCTTTGGCCGAAACAAATAGATAATAGCATAGAATCAAAAGGAAGTAAAGGAAGCCCCGCAAAGGCTTGCAATAATTGACTTTTTCTGTCCTCTAAGATACAATAAAGTGATATAAAATGCAGAACAGTGTGGATGGCGATGATGAAAAAATCAAAAAAAGAAGCAGAAAACAAAATAAATATCTTGGGCTTTTCGGTGGATCGCGTTTCAATGGATGAGGCTGTTGATGCCTTTGGTCGATTGATGAAAGCCGAAAACGAAACGATGAGTCTGATTGTGACACCAAATTCCGAGATTCTTGTCTCGGCAGAGAAGAATAAAGCGTTGGGAGATATTATACATAGCGCGAATCTTGTAATCCCCGATGGGATTGGTTTGGTCTATGCGTCGAAAATCCTCGGGAATCCTTTGAGCGAAAGAGTTACCGGGGTCGATCTTCTGAGTCGCATTTTAGAGTATCTCGCAGAAAGAAAACAGTCGATTTTTCTTTTGGGAAGCAAACCCGCAGAGGGCGAAGCAAAAGCGGTCTGTGAGCTCGCTGCAGAGAAGATGATGCAGCGTTATCCGGGGCTTGTTGTTGCCGGGACTCATCACGGATATTTCAAAGAAGAGGATGAGCCCGCAATCATTGAAGAAATAAATCGCTGCGGCGCAGATTTCCTATGTGTTGCGCTTGGTTCACCAAAACAAGAGCAATTTGCTTGGAACAACAGAGCCAAACTAAAACCGAAAGTCGCAATCGGAGTGGGTGGAAGCCTTGACGTTTGGGCAGGAACTGTGAAAAGGGCGCCGGAATTCTACCAGAAACATGGTCTTGAGTGGCTTTATCGCTTTGCAAAACAGCCAAGCCGCTACAAAAGAATGGCGGCGCTGCCGCTGTTTATGATAAAAGTATTGTTCGCCGGCAAAAAATAGCAAAAGTAATCTCGCCCCTTATTAATTAATACAGGGGCGCGTTTTTTCTTAACAGAAAGGGTTCAAACGTGGGAAAAGAAAGCAAAGCATTGTTAGACTGGTACCGGAAAAATGCCCGGGAGCTTCCTTGGAGAAGCGACCCCACGCCTTACAAAGTATGGGTTTCTGAAATCATGCTGCAGCAAACGAGGGTAGAGGCCGGGAAAGCATATTTTTTGAGATTTGTAAAAGACTTGCCCGATGTTTTTGCGCTTGCCAATGTAACGGATCAAAAACTGATGAAACTCTGGGAAGGTCTTGGATATTACAACAGAGCAAGAAACCTAAAAAAAGCGGCGGGCGTCATTGTTGAAAAATACGCAGGATTCATACCGAATCGTTATGAAGAGTTGCTTGAACTGCCCGGAATCGGCCCGTATACGGCGGGCGCCATTGCCTCAATTGCATTTGGGCTTGCGGTTCCGGCAATCGACGGAAATGTGCAAAGAGTTTTTTCGAGGCTTTTCGAACATCGCGAGGACATTTCGACGGCAAGCGCGAAGAACTGGGCGGCAGAAACCGCGATGAAGATGATGCCGGCCAAAGAAGCAGGGGATTTTAATCAAGCCTTGATGGAACTGGGAGCACTTGTCTGTATCCCAAATGGTGAGCCCAAATGCCTTGCCTGTCCGCTGGCACTTTTTTGCGTAGCCTATAAAAAGGGAACGACTTCTTCTCTTCCTGTTAAAAAAGCAAAAAATCAAAGAAAGATTGAGGCGCGAACGATTCTCCTGATTGAGTGCGAGGAAAAAATCCTTTTACAGAAGCGCAAAGAAAAAGGACTGCTTGCGGGACTTTGGGAGTTCCCGAATTACTTGGGGCTGAGGAGTGAAGCGGAAATTAAAAAAGAAGTCAAAAAGCTGGGGCTCACAGTAAAGACAATTCAGCCCATCGAAGGGGCAAAGCATATTTTCAGCCATGTTGAATGGCACATGCAAGCGTACGAAATTCAGGCAACAAGAAATAGTAAAGCAAAGGAAGCACCACAACTCCCTAAAGAAGGAGTCGCAGAGGTCTCTCCAATCTATCTCAAAGATGTTCCGGAGGAAAATACAATGCAGGTGCTCATCCCAAGAAGAGTTCTTTTTAAAGAGTACGCTTTGCCTTCCGCGTTCAAGGTATTTGTTGAGCGCCTTGGAAAGGGTCAGTCGGAGCAAGAATGATAAGGCGATTACAATTTTATGGATTTTCGAACGAAAGTGCGATATCATTAGAAGAGTCGTATTGAAAGCGCTCAATGGAAAGAAACGCCGGGAGGTTTGTTTTGGTAACATTCGGGAATGACTGGGATGCACTTCTTGCTCCTGAATTTGAAAAAGAATACTACAAAAACCTGAGACGTTTTTTAATCGAAGAGTACAACTCAAATACGGTCTATCCTTCGATGTATGACCTGTTCAATGCGTTGAAACATACACCCTATGCCAGCGTCAAAGCGGTGATTTTGGGACAAGACCCCTATCATGGACCGGGTCAAGCCCATGGGCTTTGTTTTTCCGTCATGAAAGGGACTCCAAAACCGCCATCACTTGAAAATATTTTCAAGGAAGTAGAGGCCGACCTTGGTTATCCAAAACCAAACCATGGCTGTCTGACAGATTGGGCAGACCACGGGGTATTGCTTCTGAATGCAGTCTTGAGCGTTCGGGCCGGAGAAGCAAATTCTCACAAGGGAAGAGGCTGGGAACTTTTTACCGATCGAGTGATTTCTCTTTTGAATGAGAGAGAAAAACCAATGGTCTTTCTTCTTTGGGGGGCCAACGCAAAAGCGAAAGGCCCGCTGATTACCAATGAAAGACATCTGGTTTTGACCGCGGCGCATCCAAGTCCCTTGTCAGCCTATAATGGATTTTATGGCTGCAAACATTTTTCAAAAACAAATGCTTTTTTAGAACGGACAGGAGATTCTGTCGATTGGACTATCAATAATAGTAATTCATAGTAACAGGAGGGACGAAAGTTATGGAAATCTATATCATTATTGGCGTTGTCGCTGTTCTTGGGATTTTTGTCATCGCGACGTACAACGGATTTGTAAAGCTCAGAAATGCAGTCGAAGAAGCGTTTTCGACCATGGATGTCTATCTGAAAAAACGTTATGATCTGATTCCCAATCTCGTGGAAACAGTCAAAGGCTATGCCGCTCATGAAGCAGGCACCCTTGAAAAAGTGGTTGAAGCCAGAAAAATGGCTTCTTCGGCAACGACGATTGAAGGAAAAATTGCCGGAGAAAATATGCTTTCCGGAGCACTCAAAAGTTTATTCGCTGTTGCAGAGGCTTATCCGGATTTGAAAGCGAACACAAATTTCCTTGATTTGCAGCAACAGTTGCAAAAGACAGAGGACGATATTGCGAATGCGAGAAAATACTATAATGCGGTTGTAAAAGAATTTAACACAAAGATTGAAGTGTTTCCCTCCAATTTGCTTGCCGGTTTGTTTCGCTTCGGTAGAAAACCTCTCTTTGAGGTTGCGGACGAAGGAGAGCGTGAGCGGGTGGAAGTCAAATTCTCGTAGAAACACCGTAGCGTAGTTTTGATGTGAGATAAGAACTGTGAGAAACAATATGAAACGATTATTGCTGACTCTTTTCCTGACATTGCTGCTTCTTTTGGCGGCTACCGGCGCTGTCTTTGGCGCGTCGTATGTTACGGAATCCTATCATGTCGACGTCGAGGTCAATCGTGACAACTCTTGGATCGTAACGGAAACAATCCAAATGAATTTTACTGCGCCAAGCCATGGGATTTATCGGTACATTCCTTATCAAGGAACGATTTATTACAATTTGAATGGAGAAGAAACCGAGAATCCTTATAAATTAAAAATCTCCGATCTTGACATTCCTGATCATTCTTATGACGTAAGTGATCAAAACGGTTGTCTGGTAATCAAAATCGGGGATCCGGAGCTTACGATTGAAGGGCCGCAAAAATATGTGATTACCTATAGAGTTACGAGTCATGATGACCGTGTCGCGGCGCTCGATCAATTTTACTGGGAACTTCTCTCGACGGATTGGAATACGCCAATTTCAAATGCAGAGTTTACGATTCGGATGCCGGGACCGATTGATAAAGACCAAGTGGAATTCATCGCCGGATCTTATGGAGCAACGGCAATTGATGAAGTTGATTTTGCGATTTCTGATAACTTAATCAGTGCGAAACTGAACCGTACCTTGGCTCACGGAGAGGGGGTAACTCTCAGAATCCTTCTCCCTGAGGGTTATTTTGCCGGAGAGCGCAATAATGAGTGGCTGTTTGGCCTGATTATCGTTTTGATTGCAATCGCGCCGCTCACCGCGGGTCTTTTGTGGTATTTCTTTGGACGAGATCCAAAGGTGGTGAGAACGGTCGAATTCGCTCCGCCGCAAGGGACTGATGCAGCACAGCTTGGTTATATTATCGATGGGATTATTGACAGCAAAGATATGGTTGCAATGGTCATTAGTTTTGCAAATCAAGGTTGCCTATCTATTCACGAAGATGGTTTGGGCGTTTTCACCCTACAAAAGACGGGGGATCTTCCTCCCACGGCCAAGGATTACGAGCAAACGCTCTTTTCCGGACTGTTTCGCGATGGGGATACCGTCGATTTGGAAATGCTCAAAGAGGATTTCCAGCTTAGCATGAACAAAGCAAAAAAACAGTTAGAGGAACAGTTTACAAGGAATAAGGAAGATCGGCTCTTTACCCAAAGCTCTGTCGGGGCACGGGTGGCTGCCATTGCCCTGATGATGCTGCCTTTGGTCGCTGTCACCTTCCTCGGATCTATTTACTCCTATCTTGAACTGTCCGTGAGTTTGATTACGATGGTTTTCCTCCTTGGTGCGGTAGGCTGCTTTGTCGCATTTGTTCATATTTATGACAAACGTTACAGTCTGTCGGCGGCGAAAAAAACATTGCAGAGGATTGTGGC
>JAQUUY010000001.1:0-19501 GCA_028693645.1 Eubacteriales bacterium
AAATTCAAATTATATACCGTACTTCTGTATAATCAGGCTTTGTTGATGGAGGGGTTGCCAATCGAAGATCCGCTTTCCTTCAGCAATGATGTCTGCAAATTGATGAGATAACATACAGCTTGGCAAATAAGAGACATTCTTAGCGACAATAGCGCGGGGATGTCTCCTTTCTATTTTAAAATAAACAGCAATAAAATAATTAAAATTGCTAAGATGGGGTATTTTAAAGCGTTTTCAAGTATGGTAAAATGATTTACCGCGTTAAAGGAGTTGTTGGAGAAAAACGATTTATAACGCGATCAAAATGGAACCTTCGGTAATGTAATATTGAAAGTAAAAATGAGGGATACGAATGAAAGATATCAAATTGGTCGTAGTGGATGATTCCCCTTTTTCGGTAACTATGATAAGCAATATCCTCGAAGAAAGTGGGTTTCAAGTTGTGGGAACCGCAAATTCAATGGCAGAAGCTGTTGAAACGGTAGCAAAAACAAAACCGGATATCGTAACGATGGATATTACGATGCCCGGAGGCGATGGAATCGAATGCACCAAGGCGTTGCATATCGTTGATCCTGAAGTCAAGGTGATTATCGTCAGTTCTATGATGGATGATGAAATCATTCACTGTGCTAAAAAAGCAAAAATTGCAGGCTATGTTCAAAAACCGGTCGATGCAACGGAAATCACCTTGATGATTAACCGCATTATGGCCGATGAAGAGCTCTTTGATGAGCTGGAAAATCTATATTATACAGCCTTTAAGGAAGCATTTACCGACACCTGTAACAAATTCTTTAAGGCTGTTCCGGAGTTCACCGAGGAAGAAAACAAGAATGATGTACAGACATCACGTGGCCTTTCTGTTGTTTTGGGCATCATCGGCAAGTATGGCGGCAGAATGATCCTTGATATGTCAAGTGACACGGCACGAAATATTGCTACGGCATTGCTAAAACAAGATTCCATTCCAACTGAGCAAATGATAAACGTTATCAATGAAATCTCGAATATCGTGGCCGGGAATGCCTGCTCTTGGATCAATAAAAAGAATAATCTTTTCGGATTGCGTGTTGCTCCGCCTACTGCTGTTTATGGGGATTCAATTACCATATCCAAAGCCGAACTAAATACGGTTACTTCAGTCAAAGCAGCTACTACTTTTGGCGAAATATATATGAATGTTGGGTTTAATAGGAGCGAACAGAATGAATAAAGAATATATTGCCGCCTTTTCAAGTGCTTATCTAAATATAATGCCTCAATTTGGTGTCGCTGATCCCAGCCAGGTAAACGAAAGTGAATGCGGGCGAAAAATCGCATCAGAAGGCGTTGCTTGTATCGTTGGTATTGTGGGAGACCTTGCCGGCAACGTCATTTACTCCATGAATGAAGAAGTCGCAAAGAAAATCGCCTCGTATATGATGGGTGGCATGGAAGTGACAGAATTTGATGAAATCACGCAAAGCGCCATTTCCGAATTAAGCAATATGCTTGCCGCAAATACCTGTATCTGGCTCTCGGAAATCGGAAAAACACTTGATATTTCAACACCGACTCTCATGTACGGAGAATTCACCGTCAGTGGCAGCTACGATCAAGTCTGCTGCCTTGAAATGTCGATTGACGGCCTTGCCTTTTATATCTACATTTCTTTAGAAGAACGCAATTAAGCCACCAGCAAACTATATAGACAAGGGGATGTTAATCGTATGAAAAATAAGACCCTGACTCTGTTCGTTACCTTGCTGTTTTTTCTTTTCGCCTCAAACAAAGCATACGCAGAGGAAATTAGTTCTTTTGAATATGTAGTAGATCCTTATGTAGAATACAGTTATGAAATGATGCTGGAAGATGCAAACACATTGAAAACGAAGTATCCTGATTTGATTCGTCTTAAAAGTATCGGAACCTCAGTTGAGGGCAGAGATCTTCTCTTAATTGAATTTGGGAACGGGAATCGAAAAATATTTCTAAATGGCGCAACGCATGCCCGGGAATACATCACGACGACGTACTTGATGTATATGATAGATCGCTATGCCTATGCTTACACAAGCGGCCAGCCTTTTGAGGGACATGATCTGCAAGCGATTCTTTCCGGGGTTACTTTTTCTATTGTCCCCATGGTAAATCCGGATGGTGTGAATCTGGTGCAAAATGGGATTGACTCGGTTCGCGATAAAGACACGTTCTCGAAATTCAAAATCAACAAAGGCGATTCCCACGGTTATCTTTCTTGGAAAGCCAATATCAACGGCGTGGACCTTAACCGTAATTATCCGGACAATTGGAATGTAAAGACGGCTGTCACAGAACCTTCTTCAAGCAATTTCAAGGGGGTATCTCCGCTCAGCGAACCCGAAAGCAGGGCACTTGCCACTTATTTGAACCAGAATATGTGCTGGGCTTATCTTACCGTTCATTCGCAAGGGGCCGGGTTTTATGGGTGGAACGATCCGAACTCCGCTTACTATCCTCAGTTAACAGAGATGGTTTCCCGATTTGCCGAGAAAAGCGGATTCAAAAAATTGTCGGGAGGCAGCGGAACCAGCTATGGAAATTTTGCGAATTATGTTCGTGAAACGTATCTGAAACCGACCTTTACGATTGAACTGTGTAATTATGTTGGAAGTTACCCCTATCCTGATCAGGATTTTGACAAGGTGTTCGCTCCGGTCAAGACATTGAGTTTGATTGTTGCCGAAGAAGTCATAAAAATGAGCAATCAAAATTATCTCGTTTTTCAAAACGAGACATTTCTTCATGCCTTTTCTGATGAGACTTATGCAGCGCGATTTGCCCAAAAATGGGCGAATGCAAAAATCTTGCATGTTGTTGGTGGAAACACCACCTTGAAATCTCTTGCACCAACTGCTGTAACCGTTGCGCTTGCTGATAAAAATGAGATATTGAAGGGATATGCTATTGACGGCAGCCCCTTTGTTAAATTGCGAGATTTCGCCCTTGTCGCAGCAGGAACTGAAAAACGGTTTAACATAGACTATGATAAGGCGCAAAAAGCGATTTTACTGACAAGTGGAGGTTTTTATTCTGCGGTTGAGAGTAGCCCAATATCCGCCGTCAATATAAAAACAGAGGCGGTGATTCCTGCCGTAGAAACCTTGTTTCTCGATGGCGAACCGGTCGCCATCAAATCCTTTAAAATCGGTGGTAGCAACTATTTCCAACTGGAAGAACTCATTGCAGCACTTGATCTCAGTGAAATTTGCGGTATTGTATCAATCAAGTAAAGAAATGACCCGTGTCAAAAACCCGATGCCGGGTATATAATAAGACGAGACAATAATTGTAATTAACATTACTTCTTCAATTTTAAAAATAATGGAGGGCTCGACTATGAAAGAAATATTAAGGTACAGCAATAAATATCTCGAGAAAATGAACATTTGTGATGTTGCTCTTCTCAAGGTTTGTTTATGCTCATTGGGCGTATTGGTGGGAGTCTGCGTTCCTAAAAAATACAAAAAGAAGGTAGCGACAACTGCGGGAATCACCTATTTGGTAACCTATGCTCCTTTAATGACGAAATTTTTAAAAGTAATCATTGAAGAATCCAAACCCAAAAATGAAAAAAACAATTGAGCCTTTACAAATTGACAAAGGTGATACTAATAGGCGATAATAGAATAGAAAACAGTAAACAATTTTGAAGAAAAGAAAAGTGAGGATTAAACATGGGCGCAAACAAAACGATTGATCATTTGATGGAAGCATTTGCCGGCGAGTCGCAGGCAAATAGAAAATATCTGGCCTATTCCAAAAAAGCGGAAGCAGATGGAAAAATCAACGCCGCAAAACTTTTTAAAGCGGCATCTGATGCAGAAACAATCCACGCTTTGAAGCATTTTGAAGTTGCGGGAAAAACAGGAAGCACTATCGATAATTTAAAAGACGCTGTTGCGGGAGAAACTCATGAATACAAGGAGATGTATCCTGACTTCGTCACAGAGGCAGAAGCCGAAGGAAACAAAGCGGCAGTAATGTCCTTTACCTTTGCGATGAAAGCTGAAGAAGTACATGCGAGACTGTATCAAGAATTGCTGGACAATTTCGATCAAACGGAAGAAGTCTTTTTTTACCTTTGCCCAGTCTGCGGAAACATTGAAAAAGCAGTTCCTGAAAAATGCAGCATCTGCGGTGTTCCGGGTTCGAAATTCATCAAATACTAAGAAAAACTAAGAAAATAGTTTTTGATTAAGAGATATTGATTATGAATCGATAAAGACCGGCAATGGCTCAAAAAAAAGCCGTGCCGGTTTCTTTTTTGATTTAGATATCAAGATTCCTTAACGGATTAGAAAGGGCGAATGATGCAATATTGTTTGTTGATGGCAAGTCCACATAGAAAAGGAAATACGGCGGCTATTCTGGAGCCTTTCTTAAAGGAACTGGAAAGCCAAGGGGCGACCGGTGAAACATTTTGGCTTTACGACAAAAAAATAGAACCTTGTACCGGCTGTCGCAGCTGCCAGAGCGACTGGAATAACTTTGCTTGTGTTATCAATGATGATATGCAGAAGATGGTTCCTTCGATTCTTTCTTGTGACCTTATCATACTCGCAACGCCAATTTATTCTTGGTATTGCACTGCTCCGATGAAAGCGGCCTTGGATCGCTTGGTTTATGGAATGAACAAATACTACGGAGAGAAAAAAGGGCCGTCTCTTTGGCTCGGTAAAAAACTTGTTGCGATAACAACCTGTGGATATCCGCCGGAAAAAGGTTCGGATTTGTTTTCTGAGGGACTCAAGCGCTATGCGAAACACTCAGGCCTGCTGTATGGCGGGATGCTCACGGAAAGAGATCCGGGGAAAGAAAAACAGTTCCTGATAGATGTAATGACAAAAAATGCGGAAAATTTTGCGAGCGAAGTGCTACTATAGGACTGGTGTTTTGAAAGAATCAGTGATACAATGAATTGTTAGCGTGTAGGGATTATTCTTTGCTTGGAACCTCTTTGATTATATTTGGAGAAGCTCATTTAGGATTCTGCCAAAAAATTAAGGAGTTTTTTTGTATCATAGTGATTTATATAGAAATAGAAAAGGTAAGTAGAATGGAATTAACAAAATTTGAAGAAATGAATCTCTCGCCGGAACTTATGCGAGCGATCCAAAAAGAGGGATTTGAAACAGCTACTTCGGTTCAAACGGAAACAATCCCCGCCATGTTGGAATGGAAAGATATCATTGCAAAAGCACCAACGGGTACGGGAAAAACGTTTGCGTTTGGAATCCCGATTATTGAGCATATTGATCCGGAAGATAGCCGTGTCCAAGCCTTGATTCTCGCTCCGACTCGCGAGCTTGCCTTGCAGATCTGCGCAGAAATCCGAATGCTCTCACAATTTAAACCCGGGATTAAGGCAGCTACGATTTATGGAGGGCAATCCATTGACCTTCAAATTCAAGCATTAAAACAACATCCTAAAATCCTTGTTGCTACACCGGGTAGGCTTTTAGACCATCTTGGGCGCAGAACAATTAAACTGGACGGAATCAAAACCGTAGTTTTGGATGAAGCAGATCGTATGGTTGATTTGGGTTTTTATAAGGATGTAACAAAGATCCTTGATTTGATGCCGCATAGAAAAAATTTGGCCTTACTCTCGGCTACAATCTCACGGGAAGTCATGGATATCGGTTGGGTGTATCAGAGAGATGCAGTCGAAGTGACCGTGCTTGAAGATACCGAAAACAAACCGGATATTTTTCAGTATAGCCTTAAAATCTCCGAGAGTCGTAAAATAGAAGCAATGATGCAAATTATGAAAAATGAAAACTATGGACGCGCAATGGTGTTTTGTAACACCAAGCATAAGGTGATAAGAGTTTCAAACTGGCTCAATGATAAAGGCTTTTCCGCAGATTGCATCCACGGAGATGTCAGGCAAAATATCCGAGAAAAGGTATTGAAAACATTTCGGAACGGAAACCTAAGTATTCTTGTCGCGACGGACGTAGCGGCCAGAGGAATTGATGTCGATGATGTCGATGCTGTATTTAATTACGATATCCCACTTGAAAATGAATATTACACCCATCGAATCGGCCGAACCGGACGTGCCAAAAAACATGGAGCGTCTTATACGTTTATCACAAACATGGCCGATGAAATCCGCTTAGAACAAATCGCTAAATTTACAAAATCTCTTGTTTCACCGATTACGCTTGGTGAGTAAAGAAAACTTACTTCACCCTTAAAAAGAAGCGTGTGATAGCAAGTATCGGCCTATAGAAAATGCCTTCGAGCTCACGACTAACTGTCTTGAGCTCTTTTCGTATTTCAATTTCCTGTGGACAATGACTTTCACATTTTCCGCAGCCCGTGCAGCGAGAAGCGTGGGCGGGTGTTACCGACATCGCTCCAAGGGTTTGAAAATATTTAAAGCGAGCCGATTTATCGTTGAGCAAGTATTTGCTGTTGTAAACGGAAAAACAGCCGGGAATATTGACGCCAAAGGGGCAGGGCATACAGTAGCCGCAACCCGTGCAGGGTATTTTTGTTTTTTGAAGTAATTCGCTTTTTATCTGCTCGAAAACAGCCAGCTCTTTTTCGGACAAACTGTTGGGAGCCGCATCACTTGCAATCTTGATGTTTTCGGCAAGTTGCTTTTCATCACTCATGCCGGAGAGAAGAACGTTGACTTCCGGATGGTTCCAGACCCATCGCAAAGCCCATTCCGCAGGGGAACGAAGAGGTGCATTGTCTGCAAACGTTTTTAACACTTCCTTTGGCAAATCAGTGACAAGTTTTCCACCGCGGAGTGGTTCCATTACAATAACAGGAATACCAAGACTTGCCGCATGAAGAAGGCCTGCTTTCGTGGCTTGATTATTTTCATCCATATAGTTATATTGAATTTGGCAAAAATCCCAAGGATAGGCTACTAGAATCTCTTCAAAATCTGCTTTTGCGCCATGAAAGGAAAAGCCAAGGTTTTTTATGACTCCGTTGGCTTTCAATTCTTCGAGCCAAGAAAGGACACCAAGAGAAACAAGGCGATCGAACATCGCCTTATCTGTGAGCATATGAAGTAGATAATAATCGATATAGTTTGTTTGAAGTCGAGTGAGTTGAGTCGCAAAAATCTTTTGTGCGCTTCGAAGGGTGGTGACCATGAACGGCGGAAGTTTTGTGGCAATCTTCACTTGCTCGCGGTAGCCCCCGGAGAGTGCCTTGCCGAGGAAGGGTTCACTTTTTCCGGAATGATAGATATAGGCAGTATCAAAGTAATTGATGCCGTTATTAATTGCCTCGTGAATTATTTTTGTAGAACGTTCTTCGTCTATCGCACCATTTTTGGTCGGAAATCGCATGCAACCAAATCCTAAAATCGATAACTGATCGCCATTCTTTTGGTTCAAACTTGTTAACATTGACTTCTCCCCCGATACCAAATTTATGAAAGTGACTCTTCATAAGATAGTATGGGGTTTTCTTGTGTTTCTGTCAACTCAATTGCAGGACTGTGAGGGAGCAAAAATGACTCTTCAAAGTCTTTCGCGGGAACGGGTTTGCCAAGATAAAATCCTTGGATTTCTTCACAACCCAGGTCGCAGAGTACATCAAACTGTGCTTTCGTTTCGACTCCTTCTGCAATCGTTTTGATGCCAAGTGATTTTGCAAGTAGCACCGTGTATTTTGTGATATATAAATCATAGTCATCGGCCGTGATGGCGTTGATTAAAGGTTTCGCGATTTTGATGCGATCAAAGGGGAAGAGTTTTAGATTTGCCAAAGAGGAATACCCTGTTCCAAAATCATCGATTGAGATCGACACACCGGCGCGTTTGAAATGCCTTGTGACATCAAAAATATGTGATCCCGGATCCATCGCTACGCCTTCTGTCAGCTCAATATCGACCCACTCGGGGGCAACTCCGTATTTTCGCATAAAGACCTGCATCTCTTTAATGAATCCTGTCTGATATAATTGTTTTGCCGATACATTGATTCCCATTTTAAGATTGCTGTGATAGTTACGATTCCAAGTATTGATCTGTCGAATCGCTTTTTTCATGACCCAGTCACCGATGGGAATGATATAGTCCATTTCTTCTGCAATCGGAATGAATTCTGACGGAGAAATAAAGTCAAGACCGGGCGGCTTCCAACGAAGGAGGGCCTCCATTCCAACCAATTTCGTTTCCGGAACTTGGAATTGAGGTTGGAAATATAAAGTGAATTCCTTGTCGAAATCGGCCTGCTTCAACAGAATCTCAATCGTGTTTTTCCGCTGTATTTTTTGGTTCAATTCTTCATTGAAAGAAAGATAATTTTTATGGCTCTGGCGCTTTGCCTGGTACATTGCCATATCCGCATTTTTAATGAGCATTTCTGAACTCCCGGCATCAAGCGGGTAAATGGCGATTCCAATACTAACACTCAAGCGGAAGGAATAATGGCCAACATGAATCGCTGCGCTACATTCTTCGATAATTATTTGTGCAAGCAATTCCATCTTCTGATAGCCATAGTTTGTATGAAGGGCAAGAACGAATTCATCTCCCCCAAATCGAGATAAGAGAGCGCTATCGGGTTTGATTCCCTCAATTCTTTTTGCTATTTTTATCAAGACCTCATCGCCGACATCATGCCCATAGGTATCATTGATGGTTTTGAATCTGTCAACATCAATATAGAGAAGAGCTAAGGTCTCACCGGTTTGAAGCGTCGAAATCATTTCTCTGAGGTGTTCGGTAAAGTATCTGCGATTAAAAAGATTGGTGACGATATCCTGATTGGAAAGAAAGTCCAACTGCTTATTTTTTTCGACGAGTTCTTTTGTGCGCTCTGAAACCAAGTCTTCCAAGTCAAGGTTCAGCGCATGCTCGCGGATTGATTGCTGTATGTAAATCGTTAAGGCTTCGTAGATCAAAATGATGAAAAGAAATATGAGCGTATCAGAAAGAACAAAGCCATTTATCAAGGCCACAATAGTAGGCGCTAATAGCAAGAGCAAGCTTTTTCGATGCGTACCAAGGTTAGAATAACTGAGGCGCGAAGAAAAAAAAGAGGTTTTTTTGATCGGTTGCATTTTTGCGCCGAGCGCAAGGCCTAAAAAGGAGAGCACATAAATGGCATCAATCATTGAGTTAGGAACATATTTTCCTGAAATCTCCAGATAATAATATACTAAATCTGTGAGATAAAAGGCAATCAGAGAAAGAGAAAGGATGCGGAGAAACAAGGGAATTTTGCCGCTTCTTATGGAATAGTACCAAATCATAATTCCAATTAGCGCTGTAATATCGACAAATATTGTCGTTGTCGTCATCCATCCTTCTTCGAGAATCGCAAAAAGCATGTGAAAATCTTTCCCCATGAATACGACCCAGAAGAAAAAGACGGCAGTCGCTGTAATTGCAAGAGAATCAACGATAAGTTGAATAAAATTCCATTTGCGAAAACTAAAGATTAAATGATTGATTAGTCCGATAAACAGGAAGGCGTTCGTGCCGACATAAAAAAGAAGTATGCTTTCAAAAAACTCCGGATTTTCGTGCAAAAACAATGCATTGACCGCCCAAAGAGTATCGGCAAGCACCCACCATAAGCAAGCGAGACAAAAGAAAATCCAATTGTAATGGATTATTTTGTCGTGGTCCAGCTTTCGATAAGTATCAAAAATCAGCAAACAAGCCACCAAAGGCCCAATCGGGGAAAGGATATCACTCCAAAATGAGGATTGGAAACCTATGGCGGTCAGATACAACGCATAATAGATAGCAATGGCAAAGAATAGTTTCTTAAGTTGATTTTTCTGCATCAATGCATCACGTTCTTATTGAAAAAGACTATAGAAAAATAAAACAATATTCAAATATTAATATACTATCGACATTTTCGCTATTATCTTTACTTCTTATGAATGGATTCCGATTTATTTTTTGGATTTTTTTTGAGTATACATGATGTTATCGGCCATGAAGAAAACGTCGTCTACCGTTTTAAACTCATGAAAAGGTGAAACACCAACGCTGACACCGACCAAAGGCTCGATTCCCTTAATATAATCGGTAAATTCGCTGATTGCTTGATCCAAGAGGACTGTCAATTCTTCTTCTTCACCATAGAAAATAATTACGAATTCATCGCCGCCCCAGCGACTGATAACGTTCTGTTCACCGGTGAAGAATCGAGATAAAATTTCACTCAAATGCTTCAATGCTTCATCTCCGAGCAGATGTCCTCGTTTATCATTGATGGATTTGAAATTATCGATGTCCATTACGATTAAATAGGCATCGTGTTGACCGGAATCAAACATTCTTTCAAGTACTTCATTGATGCTTCGCTTATTCAGTAAACCTGTCAACTCGTCGTATCGTGCATATTTAAACAAGGTCTGATTCATTTCGTCATAGGCATTTGCGAAATATCGAATAATAAGAAAACCCACGACAAGCAAAATGGGAATCTGAATCATGCGATCGATAAATCGACTCCATGGATCATATGTGGGGATGAATTCCGGAAAAAAGTAAGCGAAACTGTGCATTGCCATAAAACATAGGATAAGAGCCAGCATCAGAATGTTGCGATAGAGCCCATCAAACAGATAGGTTATGATGATCGCTGCAATAAAAACATAAGCAATGATATCACTTTTTC
The DNA here is from genome assembly GCA_028693645.1 of Eubacteriales bacterium. Lineage (GTDB taxonomy): Bacteria > Bacillota > Clostridia > Peptostreptococcales > Anaerovoracaceae > STD2-154. The sequence goes on from JAQUUY010000001.1 coordinate 10,642, forward strand.
CTCCGCCGGCATCAACAAAACCAATCGGCATAAAGACAGTGACCAAAAATAGAATATAAAAGAATTTGTAGTTCTTTGAAAAACCTGTGTACTTGCCATAAAAATAACTGTAGGTAGAAAAGAGCAGCAAAAAAATCCACTTAATATTGACTGCCAAAGGAAGGTCAGTAATCAAATTGCCGACAACAGAAAAGGCAGACAAAACAATAAGTGCTTTCAATACAATGTTGAAAAGTCGTTGCTTTAGCGTGTTTTCTTCCATAGAATAAAAACCTCAATGTTACCGCTTCTAATTAGAATAACCATACTAATAAAAACATATTATTGTAGAAATAACAACAATAAATAAAAAAAACAAAGAACAGTTGTGCTATTTTTACATGGCATCTGTCTTGTCAGCTGTAAAGCATTGTGATATATTCATATGGTAGCTTATCCATACCATGAAATAAAACGAAATGCAGGAGCAGTGAAATGAATCCGATAATGAACAAAATAGCCGAATTAAAAAAAGAGAAAGATGCTGTCATCTTGGCTCACTATTATGTTGATGCCGAGGTGCAATCTATTGCAGACTATGTAGGCGACTCTTATTACTTAAGCAAGCTGGCCGCAGAGTTACCAAATCAAACAATCGTCTTTTGCGGGGTGGCTTTTATGGGGGAAAGTGCAAAGATATTAAGTCCTCAAAAGACAGTCCTCATGCCGGCGGCGGATGCTGATTGCCCGATGGCGCATATGGCGGATATCGAAGCCGTTCGACAAATGAGAGCCAAATATGAGGATCTCGCGGTGGTATGCTACATCAATTCCACTGCCGAAATAAAAGCTGCTTCGGATGTTTGTGTGACTTCGTCGAATGCGCTGAAAATTTTAAAGAAATTACCGCACAAAAATATATATTTTATACCCGATGCGAATTTGGGTGGCTACCTAGCAAAATTAGTGCCGGATAAATACTTTTTTTTCAATCAGGGTTTTTGCTGTGTCCATCAAGGAATCACTGCGCAAGCGGTCGAAGCGGCAAAAAAACAACACCCGAGTGCCAAGGTGCTTGCTCATCCGGAATGTACCTCCGCAGTGCTTTCCTTGGCTGATTATATTGGGAGCACATCAGGAATTATTGATTTTGCTACGAATGAAGAAATCAATGAATTTATCATTTGCACTGAAGTAGGGGTACTGTTTGAACTACAGCAGAAAAATCCGAGCAAGCAGTTCTTTTTCCCCGAGCCAAACCCAATCTGCGTTGATATGAAAAAGATTAACCTACAAAATGTGGAAAACTGTTTATCCTCCCTGAGTAATCGGGTCGAAATAGAAGAAACCTTGCGAACAAAAGCTCAAAATGCACTGCGAAAAATGTTGGAACTTGCTGTTTGATCAATTTGATTTGAGGTTGAGAAGAAAGGGTAACACAATGTTGTATATGGAAAAAAGTGATGTCATCATTGTCGGAACAGGAGCAGCAGGTTTATTTTGTGCTTTGAATATCCCTCCTGACAAAAAAACTCTTCTTATCACGAAAGATGCTGTTTCAGTTTGCGATTCCAGCTTAGCGCAAGGGGGCATCTGTGTTTTAAAAGATGCCAATGATTACGACAGTTTTTTTGAAGATACCATGAAAGCCGGACATTATGAAAACAGAAAAACTTCTGTTGATTTAATGATAAGGAATTCACGCGAAGTGATAGGAGATCTTATCGATTATGGCGTTGAATTTGAACGAGAAAACGGTGAACTTAGCTATACCAGGGAAGGGGCTCATTCGACCGCTCGCATTCTGTATCATGAGGATTTAACCGGAAAAGAAATCACCGGCAAGATGTTTCTTGAAGTGAAAAAAAGACAAAACATTGAAATTGCAGAATTCACGACCATGGTAGATCTTCTTTGCAAGGACAACGTTTGCTGCGGAGTCATTGTCAGCGACAAGAATGGAACAATAAAAAAAATCGAAGCGGATTACGTAGTACTTGCTACCGGTGGTCTTGGGGGAATCTATGAGAGTTCGACAAACTATCCTCATCTGACCGGCGACGGGATTGCGATTGCGCTAAAACACGGTATCGAAGTTCGCGATTTAAACTATATCCAAGTACATCCGACGACCTTCTACTCTAAAAAAGCGGGGAGAAGATTCCTGATTTCAGAATCTGTTCGTGGCGAAGGCGCTGTTCTTTTGAATAAAAATGGAGAGCGCTTTGCTGATGAACTGCTGCCGCGAGATCTTCTGACAAAAGAAATTTATCAACAGATGGAGGCAGATAAAAGCAAGTTTGTCTGGCTTTCTTTAAAGCATATGGACCCGGAAATGGTAAAAAAGCGTTTTCCCAACATCTATCAGCACTGCCTTGAAGAAGGTTATGATCTAACCAAAGATTGGATACCGGTCACGCCGGCACAACATTATTTGATGGGCGGCATTGCTGTCGATTCAGAAAGTAAAACCTCAATGGATCGTCTTTATGCCATTGGAGAAACCAGCAATAATGGGGTGCACGGTGCAAATCGACTGGCGAGCAATTCACTCCTTGAGAGTCTTGTTTTTGCAAAACGTGCGGCAAACGATATCACAGAAAATTACCGGCCAATCGGACCTTGTGAAATAGCTGTTGACAGCAAAGCGTATGCTGATTTGAAAAAATTGCAGCAGGAATACAAGCGTTTGATCAAAACAGAAATAGATAGGGAGAGCAGCCATGAATAAACAAAGGAATACGCGACTTCAGATAGATGATTTAATCCTGTTAGCCCTGAAGGAAGACATTACAAGTGAAGATATTACCACAAATGCAGTTATTGATGAAGAGAGCTGCGGAGAGGTGGATTTGATTTGTAAGCAGGACGGTGTGCTGGCCGGAATTGAGGTGTTTTCCAGAGTGTTTGAGCTTCTCGACGAAAGTGCGGAGATCAAAGCGTTTTTTAAAGAGGGAGACAAACTAAAAAAGGGAGACTTGGTGGCAAACATTCGAGCAAAGACAAGAACCCTTCTTAGCGGTGAAAGAACAGCTTTGAATTATTTGCAAAGAATGAGCGGAATCGCAACCTATACAAGTGAAATGGCGCAGATACTGGATGGCACGGGCACAAAATTACTTGATACGAGAAAAACGACTCCCAACATGCGTATCTTCGAAAAGTATGCGGTAAAAGTAGGGGGCGGTTACAATCATCGTTACAATCTTTCTGATGGGGTGCTTATAAAGGACAACCATATTGCGGCAGCGGGCGGAGTCAGAGAAGCAATCGAGTCAGCTCGTTCCTATGCTCCGTTCGTGAGAAAAATCGAAATCGAAGTTGAGAATCTTTCCATGTTGAGAGAGGCTTTATCCGCGGGTGCTGATATTGTAATGCTGGACAATATGGATCTTGAATCAATGAAAGCAGCGGTAAAAGAGGCGGCAGGAAAGGCAGAGACAGAGTGCTCCGGTAATGTGAGCAAAGAACGGCTTTTGGAAATTTCAAAAATAGGCGTAGATTATGTTTCCTGCGGAGCCTTAACCCATTCGGCACCGATTATTGATTTTTCGATGAAGAATCTGCGTATTTGCTAAATCAGCTTTCCCTTCGAAATAGAATTAAGAGAGGGCAACAAAGATGAACGGTGAAAAACGACGTGAAGAAATCATCGCTATGCTTGCTGAAAGCACAACACCTCTTTCCGGCAGTGAACTTGCGTTGGCTTTTCATGTCAGCAGGCAGGTGATTGTCCAAGATATTGCGCTGCTCAAAGCCTCACACCATAAAATATTATCAACATATAAGGGCTATGTTTTGCAGGAAGCAAAAGCACGGCAGCGTGTTTTTCGAGTAAAGCACAAACCGGAGGAAATCGCCGATGAGCTTTACACGATTGTTGATGCAGGAGGCAGGATTATTGATGTGTTTGTTTTCCACGAAATTTATGGAGAGTTACGAGCAAAGCTTTCTTTGCGTTCGCGGCTTGATGTCGATGAATTTGTAAAAGAGCTTGCGCTTGGTGAAATAAGCCCTTTGATGCATTTGACGGACGGAACACATTCGCATACGGTAGAGGCGGAATCTGAAGAAATATTGGAGTGTATTAAAGACAACCTAAAAGCAAAGAAGTTTCTTGCTCAAGAATAGAAGGAAAATAGATAAAGCAACTAGCGGCAAAAAGATGTAATATAGATACAGACGCTTGTCGCTTTTTTATTTGAAAAAACGATACTATTTCCCGAAAACACATAGAGGAAAGAAAGACGGTATTTATGGGTAATGAAAAATTATGGACGAAAAATTTTCTGATTATTACATTTGAAAACTTTTTTGTGTACTTCACATATTATGTTCTGATTACAATCATAGCAGTCTATACCGCTGAGCATTTTAATGCATCGCCAAGCATTGCGGGGCTTTCGGCCGGTATTTTTATCATCGGTGCCATTGCCGGACGCCTTTATGGTGGAAGCTCAATAGAACGGATTGGCTACAAAAAAATGCTCTATCTTAGTTTTGTATTCTTCTTATTAACGACACTTTTGTATTTCGCGGCTGGCAGCTTGTTGCTGTTGATTGTGATTCGCTTTTTCCATGGAGCGGCTTTTGGTATGACTTCAACGGCGACGGGCACCATTGCTGCTGAAATCATTCCTAATAGCAGGCGAGGCGAAGGCACCGGTTACTATGCGCTAAGCATGACACTGGCGACGGCAGCAGGACCATTTTTAGGCATGATTTTGATGCAATATGCCGATTTTACGGCGACTTTAATTGTTTGCGCCATCGCCCTAAGCATTAGTTTAGTCGCAGCGTTTCCGCTGAATCTCGATTATATTACCACCGCTTCTGTGAGTAAAAGAGAAAAGAAAGAGAGTTTTTGGGACTCGTTTATCGAAAGAAAAGCATTCCCTGCGGCGTTTGTGACCGCCTTCGCTTGTTTTGCATACTCGTCTGTCATTTCCTTTCTTTCGTCCTATACGAAAGCCATAGGATTGATGGAAGCCGGAAGTTTTTTCTTCGTGGCCTATGCGGCTGCAATTTTATGCTCCAGGCCACTTACCGGGTATTATTTCGATAAAAAAGGCGAGAATTTTATTATCTACCCGACCTTGTTGGTGTTTGCCGGGGCATTGATTTATCTTGCTATGATTCAACAAGGCTACGCTGTTTTAGTTGCCGGTGTTTTTATGGGACTTGGGTTTGGTAATTTCTTTGCAAGTGGTCAAGCTCTTGCAGTCAAAGCATCTCCGAATAACCGAAAAGCGCTTGCGACATCAACATACTTTATTTTTGCCGATATCGGATCCGGATTTGGACCCTTTATCCTCGGCGTCTTGATTCCAATCGTTGGCTACCGAGGATTGTACTTTTGTATGTCCGGAGTCGTAATTGCGACTATCATTTTGTATTATTTGCTTCATGGTAAAAAAAACAAAAACTGATTCTTCATTGACATAATTCGGGATCGATCCTATTATTAGGATAGAGTACTTGGTTTTATCGATATCTCAATTGGAACTGTTTTGGGAGGGCAACAAAATGGAAGAACAAAAAAGCAAAATGATTACAAATGCTATCATAGCGGTCATAATCGTTGTCGGGCTAATCGCTTCATCTATTATCTTGGCAAGCAGCATTGTGAAAATAAAAGGCGGCGATAATCGTATTATTGTCACCGGATCGGCAAAACAACAGATTACATCGGATCTCATCGTTTGGACCGGTAGTTTCAATGCGAAATCCCCGAACTTACAGGAAGCTTACGCGCAGCTTGATGCGGACAAGAAAGTGGTTTTGGCTTATCTTGTGAAACAAGGAGTCCCAAAAGATAAAATCGTCTTTTCTTCCATTAACACCTATACGAACTATATTATCTTACCAAACGGACAGTATACGAGTGAAATCGATTATTATGATTTAAACCAAACGGTAACGATTAGCTCTGAAGAGATTGATAAAATTACTGAAATATCAAGAAACGTCACAGAATTGATTAATGAAGGGATCCAATTCCAGTCAAATTCTCCGCAGTATCTCTACACAAAAATTGCAGATCTCAAGGTCACTATGCTTGCAGAAGCAACCAAAGATGCGAAAAAACGTGCGGAAATGATTTCGGAAAACGCGGGAAGCAGCCTTGGTGAACTGAAATATGCTGACATGGGAGTCATTCAAATTTCGCCTCTTTATTCTAATGAGGTATCGGATTACGGTATGAATGACACCTATTCTTTGGAAAAAGAAATCACGGCAATCGTGCATTGCGAATTCGACATTAAAAAATAAGATTTTTTAAATAAAGAAGTCGGCCGGAGGTGGTCGACTTCTTTTTATGAATAAGATAAGATAGGAAAGAGAGGAGAGTTGAAAAATGTCGTTACTTTCTGAACATAAAAATCCGATTCATGTGTCTGACAAAAATTTTGAAAAACTACGTGCTGACTGCGCCCATTGTTTTGGCTTGTGCTGTGTTGCGCTTTATTTTGCTGCATCGGAGGGCTTTCCGGTAGACAAGGAAGCGGGAAGGCCTTGCCCAAATCTGCGTAGTGATTTTAAATGTGTTGTTCATGATACTCTTGACCAAAACGGATTCAAGGGATGCCTTGCTTATGACTGTCTGGGTGCGGGTCCTAAAACGGCACAGCTTACTTTCGCAGGAATTTCTTGGAATGAAAAGCCCGAAAATGCAAAGGAAATGTTTGCGGTCTATCATGTTTTGCAGCAGTTGCATGAGATGCTTTGGTATTTAACGGAAGCACTGACTTTGAAACCGGCGCAATCACTTTATCCTCAACTGAGTATCTTGCGTGAAGAGACGGAGCAGTATAGCTTGGAACAGCCACAAGTGCTTCTATCCTTTGATATTGAGGCGCAGAGAAACAAGGTGAAAGAGCTATTACACGAGGCCAGCAAGTTAGTTCGTGCGCAATGTAAAAGCGTTGAAAGGCTTGGACAAAAACAAAAGAAAACACTGGGGAGAGGCGGGGACTTTATCGGCGCAGATCTTCGAAAACTTGATTTAAAAGGAGCAGACCTTCGTGGCAGTTATTTGATTGCTGCTGATCTCCGAGGCTGCGATTTTTGGGGTGCTGATTTAATAGGTGCAGATTTGCGAGATGCCAATTTAGAGGATGCGGATCTGAGCGAGTGCCTTTTTTTAACACAGAGACAAATCAATGCCGCAAAGGGAAATAGCAAGACGAAACTGCCGTTGCATCTTTTTTCTCCTGTAAGCTGGCGCTGAATCGTTAGTAGATTAAGACGCGGAATTCATTTTTTCGGCAAAAGAGGTGATATTTCCTTCGAGGATTTTAGTTTGGCTTTGATCACAGCCGGATATCTTTTTTACGATAAAACGTTCCGGAAAATTCATTTGACTGAAATCATATGCCCCGCCCAAGTATGCTGTGGAAACAGCAGAGGAAATCAGCGCTGCCGTAAAGGAAGGTTCAAAAGATTTGCGTGCCGTTTCTTCATCTCCCATTCCGCAAAGGAAGAACCCAAGCCGTTTCTCTTTTAATGCGGACATATTTTCTTTGCAAAAACCGGATACCTGTTTTGCAACTCTTCCTGCGTAAAGGGGACCCCCAATAAGCACCGTATCATAGAGCGAAAGGTCGAGACCCTTTTCTGACAAATCAAAGAGATCGACTTCTCCTGAGAGTTTTTCAGAAAGCAGAGAGGCGATTTTTTTTGTGCAACCGTATTTTGTTCCATAGGCAATCAATGTTTTCATGTTTTTCTCCAATCTTTACTGATTTAATGCATTTTCAATGGCTTTCAGATAAGCGTTACACGAAACGGTAGCGCCTGTGATTGCGTCAATATTGGTGTTTTGCTCTTCAATAACTTCCTCAAAAAGCTGATTCGTCAGTTCGTCTTGTTTGATTTTCATATCATTTACAACGATAATCTCTGAAATCAAACCATCTTTTACACTTACGGAAACTTCGTTTGAAAAGCGTCCGTTTTTATACGAGCCGGCATAGCTTCCATCCTCAAGTAAATAAGGTGAGACACCTTGTAGTTCGACTGTCATTCCTTCCGACAGCCCTCTGCTTATGTAAAAGGTTGCAGCGGCTGCAATGGCAATGAGAATGACGAAACAAATTAATATGATTTTAAATACTTTTTTCATAGGGACTCCTTCCTGCAATTTGTAATACTGTAACATTAACGAATTGATCAATCAAACGCTGTCGTTGTCCTTGAGAGAGCTCTTTTTCAATGCTCAGTTTAAGAATCAAACCAATGGAAGCAGAGACAATCATTTGTGCCGTCAATTCCAGTTCGTCTTCTTTAGGAGTGCTTTGTCCATGTATTTCCTTTAGAGAAGCACAAAGGACGGCGAGTGCCGGATTCGAGCTACCGGCTCCACGAAACATACAGCTTGTAAATCGGAGGACGTCAGGTGAAGTACTTAGCTGTGCACTTAAATAGGCTTCAGACATAGATAGGGCGGTTTCGATATAGGTGCGGTTTAGTTTTTTTAGTTTTTCCACAGGGTCTCCGCCGGATTCTTTAGATTTGGAAATGGCAGAGAGTATCATCTGAAAACGATCGGCTGTTATTTGCTCCACAATATCACTCTTGTCTTTAAAATAGTGATAAATGATGGAAGGAGAGTAATCAATTTTGCTTGCAATCTTACGGAGGGAAAGCTTTTCTATCCCTTCTCTTCCAATGATTTCTTCTGCTGCATTGAGTATAAGCTGACGCAATTCTTCGCGATTTCGTTCTTTGCGGTCTTCCACGCTCATAGCTGGTCTCCAATCTTGATTCGAGGATTTATTGAACAGTGTACTATTATTGAACACTGTTCAATAATAGTACACAATGAAACGCTTGTCAACAACGAAAACAACAAAAACGACAAGCACAAAAAAGCATAAAA
>JAQUUY010000001.1:19601-113663 GCA_028693645.1 Eubacteriales bacterium
CTCCAATCTTGATTCGAGGATTTATTGAACAGTGTACTATTATTGAACACTGTTCAATAATAGTACACAATGAAACGCTTGTCAACAACGAAAACAACAAAAACGACAAGCACAAAAAAGCATAAAATGTAAGTGAACAATTGTTCTCGATATGCTATAATTATTTTATTTGCTTCCCTGAGCAAAAAAGCGCAAAAAGAAATCCTTGAATCGCTGTGAGCGGAGAAACGAGGTGTGAAATGTCTGAAATCTACCTGGCAGGAGGCTGCTTCTGGGGAATGGAAAAATACATCGCAGCGATACGCGGTGTGATGAAAACACAAGCAGGCTATGCGAACGGAAAAACAGAAAACCCGACGTATGAAGATGTTTGTTATAAAGATACAGGACATGCGGAAACCGTAAAAGTGGTTTTTAATCCTGAAATTATCACGCTATCCTTTCTTCTTGAACTTTATTATGATGCGATTGATCCTGTTTCAGTCAATCGGCAGGGTGGTGATAGCGGCGTGCAGTATCGCAGCGGAATCTACTATGTTGAAGAATCTGACAAAGCGATTATTTTGAAGTCAATCGCGAGGCTTCAAAAACGGATTGGAAAACCAATCGCTGTCGAAGTTGCAGTATTGCAAAATTTTACCCCTGCGGAAGAATATCATCAAAAATATCTTGATAAAAATCCGTCCGGCTATTGCCATATTGGCGGAGACAAATTTAAAAAGGCGGCGTTGGCCATTATTGATCCTACGGCGTTTCAAAAGCCCGATGAAGAAGAGCTTCGGACGACATTGAGCGGCGAACAGTATGCCGTGACGCGCCATAATGTGACAGAACCTCCTTTTCAAAATGAGTTTTGGGATAGCTTTAAAGCCGGAATTTATGTGGATATAACGACCGGAGAGCCTCTTTTTTCATCAAGTGATAAATTTGAATCAGGTTGCGGGTGGCCAAGTTTTTCAAAACCGATCGACCCAAACACCGTGGAAGAAAAACGAGATTTGACACACGGAATGATACGCACGGAAGTCAGAAGCCGCATCGGTGATGCTCATTTAGGACATCTTTTCAATGATGGACCAAAAGAAGCGGGCGGGCTAAGATATTGCATCAATAGTGCCTCTCTTCGTTTTATTCCAAAAGAAGAAATGACGGAACAAGGCTATGGATATCTTTTAGATTTGATAAAATAACAAAATCTATTTTGGATGCAAAACTGTTGTTTTGAAAAAATAATACGCATTTCATTTGACAGATTGCGTACTGCATGGTAGGATATTGACAATTAAATAACGTCTTCAGGGCAGGGTTAGATTCCCTACCGGTGGTAAAGCCCACGAGCCGAAAGGCATGACTCGGTGTAATTCCGAGGCCGACAGTACAGTCTGGATGAAAGAAGATTAGACAATGCATATAACGCTGTGTCTTTCGTTAACATCGCTCTGGAATTTATTCCAGAGCTTTTTTTACAGAAAAAAGACAAGTTTGCATAGGAAAACACCTTGAAGAGCAATTTTTCAGGTGTTTTTTGTTGTTAAAAGGAGATGAGAAGCATTACAGACGAATTATTTATGCGAGAGGCACTGCTTGAAGCAGAAAAAGGGCGCGGTCTCGTAAACCCGAATCCAATGGTTGGGGCGCTCATCGTAAAAGATAAGAGAATCATTGGTCGAGGCCATCATGAAAGGTATGGAGGGCTCCATGCGGAGAGAAATGCTTTGGCTTCCTGTACAGAGTCTCCCAAAGGAGCCACGATGTATGTGACCTTAGAACCTTGTTGTCATTTTGGAAAGACTCCGCCTTGCACAGATGCCATCATTGAAAGTGAATTAGCATCAGTCGTTGCTGCTTCTTTGGACCCGAATCATCTCGTAGCCGGAAAAGGTCTGCAAATCTTAAAAGAACACGGGATAGACACTAAAGTCGGAGTGCTGGAAAAAGAATGCCGAAGGCTCAACGAAGTCTTCTTCCACTATATTACGACAGGCAAACCTTTTGTAATTATGAAATACGCGATGACCTTGGATGGAAAAATAGCAACCGCTTCCGGAAAATCGAAGTGGATTACAGGAGAACTCGCACGAGAACATGGACATCGTTCTCGTAATAATTACCGGGCAATCATGGTCGGTGCGGGCACCGTCTTAGAAGACGATCCTCTTCTTACTTGCCGAATAGAAAACGGCAGAAATCCAATTAGAATTATTTGTGATACCAGACTTCGGATTCCACTTGATTCAAAGATTGTCGAAAGTGCAAAAACGGTCGAAACCATAGTGGCGACAGCTTCTGCGGATCAAGAGGCGATAAGACGCCTAGAGGAAAAAGGAATTGAAATCCTTTCGCTCCCAGAGAGAAAGGGACATATTGATTTATGTGAACTGATGAGAGTTTTGGGTGAACGAAAGATCGACAGCATCTTACTTGAAGGGGGAGCAATCCTTCATGCTGCGGCACTGGAAAGCGGGATTGTCAATAAAGTACAAGCCTATATCGCCCCGAAAATCTTTGGAGGAATACTTGCAAAATCGCCGGTTGCAGGAACGGGAATCGACGATCCGGAGGAAGCATATCATTTGGTCAATAGAGAGCTGACGATGCTTGGAGATGACATATTGCTTGAATATTATTTGGAAAGCGAGGTGAAAGGATGTTTACAGGAATCATAGAGGAAATAGGAATGATTGCACAGATTCAAAAAAAAGCAGACTCCGCACGCCTATCAATCAAAGGAGCAACTATTTTTGAGGACATGAAATTAGGAGATAGCATTGCTGTAAACGGAGTATGCCTTACAGTTACAAACTTCGGAGGGAATCTTTTTTCAGCGGATGTCATGAATGAAACGCTAAAGCGCAGTAACCTGGGGGATTTAAATGCAGGACGAAAGGTCAATCTTGAACGTGCAATGAGAGCAGATGGAAGATTTGGCGGGCATATCGTTTCAGGACATATCGATGGAATCGGCCATATCATCGAAAAAAAGAACGATGGAAATGCGATTTGGATCACGATTGGAGCAGAGGAAAGTTTGCTAAAATATATCGTTGAAAAAGGGTCAATCGCAATCGATGGAATCAGCCTAACCGTAGCAACTATAACAACAAGAAGCTTTTCGGTATCTGTCATTCCGCATACAGGCTCAATGACCACACTTACAGACAAAAATGTCGGGGAGTCAGTCAATCTCGAAAACGATATCGTAGGAAAATATATCGAAAGATTTTTAAGTTTCAAAGAAAAAGATACCGGACGTAGCAGCGGCATCAGTCTTGAGTTCCTTGCGCAAGCAGGGTTTTAGCAATAGGAGATAACAATATGTTTGAATTCAGTACAATTGAAGAAGCCTTAGACGAATTGAGAAGAGGGAAAGTCATTCTCGTTACCGATGACGAAGACCGCGAAAATGAAGGCGATTTTATCTGCGCAGCAGAGTTTGCGACTACGGAGAACGTCAATTTTATGGCGACTTACGGAAAAGGCCTGATTTGTATGCCTATGGGTGAGGACCTCGTCAAAAAGCTCCGAATCCCACAGATGGTGACAGAAAACACGGATAACCATGAAACGGCGTTTACGGTATCAATCGATCATATTGATACTACGACAGGAATCTCTGCCAGAGAACGCTCGGTTACGGCGTTAAAATGTGTTGAGGACGATGCAAAACCCAGTGACTTCAGAAGACCGGGGCATATGTTCCCCTTACTTGCGAAGAAAAATGGTGTGCTTGAAAGAAACGGGCATACCGAGGCGACCGTTGATTTGATGCGCCTTGCCGGACTTAAGGATTGCGGGCTCTGCTGCGAAATCATGCAAGAAGACGGTACCATGATGAGACTTCCTGAATTGATTGAACTCAGTGAAAAATTTGACCTGAAATTTATTACGATTAAACAGCTGCAGGAGTACCGTAAAACACACGACAAACTGGTGCAGCGTGTTGCGCTTGCCGATATGCCTACAAAATACGGCAGTTTCAAAGCGTTTGGATATATCAATCTCTTAAACGGAGAGCATCACATTGCCCTTGTAAAAGGGGAAATTGGAGACGGAGAGAACCTTTTGTGCCGCGTACATTCTGAATGCTTGACCGGAGATGCCTTTGGTTCTGCACGCTGCGATTGTGGAGAGCAGTTTGCTGCGGCAATGAAAAAGATAGAAGCCGAAGGTCGAGGCATTTTATTATACATGAGGCAGGAAGGTCGAGGCATCGGCTTGATAAACAAGCTCAGAGCTTATGAACTCCAAGATCAGGGAATGGATACGGTAGAAGCAAATCTTGCCCTCGGCTTTGAGGAAGATTTGAGAGAATATTTTATCGGCGCACAGATTCTTCACGATCTTGGAGCAAAGACTCTGCGGCTTCTTACCAATAATCCCCAAAAGGTGTATGGACTTTCCGATTACGGAATGGAAATCGCCGAAAGACTGCCTCTTGAAATGGAAGCGACAGAGCATGATGAATTTTATCTCATGACAAAAAAAGAAAAAATGGGCCATATCTTAAGTTATTAGTAAAGTAATTTATCAAAGGATAAAAGGAGAGAAGAAAATGAAAGTTTATGAAGGAAAACTGGTTTCGGAAAACATCAGAGTAGGCATCGTCGTTGCGAGATTCAATGAGTTCATTGGTGGAAAGCTCCTGTCCGGAGCGATAGACGGCCTCAGTCGCCACAATGTAAAAGAAGCAGATATTGAAGTGGCTTGGGTACCGGGAGCATTTGAAATCCCTCTAATTGCAGGAAAGATGGCAAAAAGCGGAAAGTATGATGCCGTTATTTGTCTCGGTGCTGTGATTCGGGGAGCTACCACACATTATGATTATGTATGTAGCGAAGTCTCAAAGGGAATTGCTCATGTTTCACTGAATGCTGACATTCCAATCATGTTCGGTGTTCTTACAACGGAGACGATTGAACAGGCAATCGAAAGAGCCGGAACAAAAGCCGGAAATAAAGGTTACGACTGTGCAGTTAGTGCAATCGAAATGGTGAACCTGATTCGTGAGATTGAGCAGTAGGGTTGAGCTCAAAGGATCAGCTGCTGGACAAAAAGCGAAGTGACCGCTAAGACCGCCCAACAAAGAAAACCAAGAAGAAGGGGTTTTGCGCCGCTTTTTACAAGCTGTACAAGATTAGTATTGAGCCCGATGGCGGCCATTGCCATTACGATTATAAATTTGCCAGTCTGTGAAAGAAAGCGTGTAGATTCTTCCGGAATCGGCAAAAAGGTATTGAGGATCGAAGCAAAGATAAAGGCGAGGACAAACCACGGAAAAATCTTTCTTATGCTATAGCTTCCTTTTCGTTCTGTGGCAGCTTTTTTAGAAGAGTAAAAGGCAAGAAACAGTGTAATCGGTACGATCATCAGAGTTCTTGTGAGCTTGACAATGACCGCCAGATTGCCTGCTTCGCTGCTGTATGAGTATCCGGCCGCAACAACGGAAGAAGTGTCATTGATTGCGGTTCCTGCCCAGAGGCCGAAACTTTGATCATTCATGCCGAGCAAATGACCGAGAAAAGGAAATAAAAAAGCGGCAAGCACATTGAACAAAAAGATTGTCGAGATTGAATGTGCAATCTCCTTATCGCTTGCACCTATGACCGGTGCAGTGGCCGCAATCGCCGATCCTCCGCAAATCGCTGATCCTACGCCGATCAGCGTTTTTGTATTGCCGTCAAGTTTTAAGAGCTTTCCGGCCGCAAAGGCCGTCAGAAAGGCAGCGGAAAGAGTGAAGAGCATCAAAACAAGCGTTTGCCGTCCAACCTCAAAGACTTGGAAAAGATTCATTTCAAAGCCCAATAGAATGATTGAGTATTGCAGCAGTTTCTTTGAAGTATATTGGATCCCGAAAGCAAAAAACGCGGGTCTCCTCCAAAAAGCGAGGATCATTCCGAAAAGGATTCCTATGATCGGGCTTCCGACAACAGGAAACGCCTGTCCGAGAAACCAAGCCGGGACGGCTATGACTGCGGCAAGCAAAACACCAGGTAATAGTTTTATTATTGTATTCAAAAGGCTGACTCCTTTATCGAACGATGCAGGTAATGCTAATTCTTAGATTTTGTGATATAATAAATAGAAAAATAATCCCAGCAAATTCAATGCATACGCTTGTTTTTAACATGTTTATCATAGCACAAAAACGGCTAAATTTCAAGTCTTGTATCGCACTTTGCGTTGCCCTATAATAGGAAGACCATGGAGGTGATGCCGATGAAAACTCTTTTTCAAATGATTCCTGAATCTGCAATAAGCGGTCAGGCAATCATGGAGATTCTCAATTGTAACGAAAAAACAGCAGAATATCATTTAGCCTTATCCCCGACAGAAGTGAAGGGGCTTGTTGAAATGCGTGCCGAGGCACTCAGAAACTTTGGGCGAGTGGAATTCGGAGGAGGAATCATCGAGAAAATCATAACGGAATTCTATGATTCACCCTATATTTCTCAATATAATTATTCCGACACAATCCATGAACTGATTGAAGTCTTTTACTATTTCAAAAATGAAACCTTGGACATTCTTTCGGATGATGAACTTCTTGGCTGGATGAAAAAGTATTTTGACGCAAGTTGCCAGGGCTCGCTTGATCTTTTGAACGGACGGGAACTCGAGCGTATGGCTCAGGAAATTCGAAACGGCAGCTTTGATCCGAGTGCCGAAACCGGTTTTGTTGATACCCCGGGTGAGGAGGAGGATTATTTTCATGAACTCTATTGAAACATCATGCCATATTGAACGGGAAAAGCTCAGCCCCAAAAGCTATTTTGAATCATTGATACAGGAGGCCCTCTATGCAGGCCTCCTTGAAACGGAATCACTTGCGCCACTCCAAATGCAGATTATT
Source organism: Eubacteriales bacterium (assembly GCA_028693645.1). Lineage (GTDB taxonomy): Bacteria > Bacillota > Clostridia > Peptostreptococcales > Anaerovoracaceae > STD2-154. The sequence continues at coordinate 26,452 of JAQUUY010000001.1, forward strand.
GAAATCTTAACAGCACAGACGAGGTCATTTACTTGCGGAGAAAGCAGCTCCGTCAGGGTCGAAACGGCGCAGACTATTTTAGAATCGATTTATTATACAATCGGACTTCATCTGAAATCTTTTTCCAATCCGGACGCAGCAGTTTTTGAACTTGCCAACAAGCCGCTTGCAGGATTATTCTTAGAAGGACAGAAGGAACTCAAAGAAAAAATTACCGAGGCAAAAAAACTTTATGCTAAGGTTAGAACAAGCCGAATCGAAACCCTTAATTATGCATACAATGCGACCCTTGACGAGGGGCTTAAATGCTTTTTCCCGGATTACGACTGGGAATTCAGCGCGGCAGAAACTCCCGGAATGATTGATTATCCAATCAGCGGGAACGAAATCAAGACAGAGGGCGTAGAATATATTTTGACTTACCTTGAAAGACTGCTTTATGAAAACAGATACTGTAACGGATTTTCCAAAGAAGAAATCCATACGGTGCTTTTGGATTTTCACAGTGACTACCCGGATCTTTTAATTAACATCTATGAAATCCTTTCTTCCCGCGTGCTTTCCGACGGAAGCCTTCCCGAGATCAAACTAAAAAACAAAGCGATTCCGACGATTCGTTTTGAGGATGGCAAAGCCATGGAGGATAAGGAGTTCAAAACGCTGACCGAGGAAATTAGAGATTGCCGCACAATCACGGACAAGCTTGAAATGATTAGTGAGAGAATTAAAAGCTTTACTGATTTGCGTGATTTGCTTCGAAGTGAATGCTTATATGGTGATGAATTTTCAGATCTTTTCAATTTGCTTGGTGATATGGAAACAGCATTGCTTTATCAAGAGACGAAAGATCAAATGGAAGATGCAGATGTCTATCTGACAGAAAATGAAAAAGAATGGCAAAACAAGTACAATGTGTTTTTCAAAAACTTAGAGCCTACTTTTAGAGAAAAGATTATACAGCTTTCGGAAAAAATAATAAACAATAGAGGAGACGCCAAATGGTAATTTTAGAAAAACCTTATGTTTCTAACGAATTGAAGCAGTATTTAGAAGAACAAAAAACAGCGGTACTAAAGAATGAAACAGCACTTTCTGTGGATCGGGATCATTTGCTGAATCTCTCGGAAAGTAGCGAATTTAAAGCCAAATATGACAAAAAAACTCGGCTTTATACGACTTCTGAAAATGCACTCGAATGGATCTATCAAAATATTGAGGATCCGGAACTAATCAACAGTATTAATTTAATGAAAGACAAAGCAAATTTTCGAAAGTTACTCAAATCGATATATCCTGATTTCTTTTTTCAAGAAGTATCAATCCAAGAATTAAAAGAAATCGAACCATCGTCACTAAAATTACCGCTTATTGTGAAGCCCTCGGTTGGCTTTTTCAGCATTGGTGTCTACACCGTGAACACCCTTGCAGACTGGGAAAAAACGCTTGCGGAAATCGCACGAGAGATAGGAGGATGGAAAGATCGTTTCCCTGAATCCGTCATCGGGAGTGCAAAATTTTTGTTGGAAGAATATATCAGCGGAGAGGAATATGCCCTTGATGTATATTTTGATGAAAACGGCGAACCTGTGATTTTAAATATTATGAAGCATGATTTCACAAGCAGCACAGATGTCAGTGATCGGCTCTATTACACGAGCAAAGAAATCATCGAAACCAATGTATCAGATTTTGGGGCGTATTTGAAAAAAATCAACCAGCTAATCGGAGCAAAAAATTTCCCTGCACATATCGAGATTAGAGTAGATAAAGACCGAATCGTACCCATTGAGTTCAATCCGATGCGTTTTGCGGGATGGTGTACGACCGACCTCGTCCGTTTTGCTTTTGGGCTAAACACCGTTGATTATTATTTGAATGCAAAAAAGCCGGAATGGACTTCCTTACTGCGTGGAAAAGAAGGGAAGATCTATTCACTCATTGTACTGGATCAGCCAAAAGTTGAAAAAGAAATCGTCGATTTTGATTATAATTTGCTCATTGAAAGCTTTCAAAAAGTTCTGTGCCTAAGAAAGCTCGATTACAAAGTGTTTCCTGTTTTTGGTTTTTTATTTACCGAAACAGAGGCAGGCAATCGTAAGGAACTTGATTCTATTATCAAATCGGATCTTACAGAATACATCAGCTTTGCGTAGTGGCACAAATGCTTTTTCCTGAGAGCGAACGTATTATAAAATATTAAATAACCCTGTTGACATTAGAGATCATACTGTATATATTGAGTATATACAGTATGATCTTGTTATTTTGTTTGAGGAAAGGGACGCGTTACGTGAATATTATCATCAGCAATTCGAACGGAATGCCGATCTATGAGCAAATCACTACACAAATCAAAAATATGATTTTATGCGGAAGCATAACGGAGGGAGACGGGCTGCCATCTATGCGCTTGCTTGCAAAAGAGCTGCGTATCAGTGTCATCACAACAAAGCGGGCTTATGAGGAGCTCGAAAAAGAGGGGTTTATTGTTTCTGTTCCGGGCAAAGGCAGCTTCGTTGCCGGGAAAAATATTGAACTAATCCGTGAAGAACAACTAAAAAAAGTTGAAGAAATGATGCAAAATATTGTAGAGTCAGCAAGCGTTTACGGCATAGAACTGAATGAACTGATTGAAATGCTAACCTTGCTCTATAAAGGAGACCAATAATGAAACAGGCACTGGAACTAAAAAAAGTATCAAAAAAATACGAAGGCTTTCTCCTTGATCAAATCGACATAGAATTGCCGAGAGGCTGTATTATGGGGCTCATCGGAGAAAACGGGGCAGGAAAGAGCACGACAATCAAGCTGATTTTAGATCTCATTTCCCGTGATAACGGAACGATTATGGTTCTCGGGGGCGACAATCTGGAAAACTTGAAAGCAATCAAGGAAAACATCGGAGTGGTTTTGGACGAAAGCTGCTTTCCCGAGAACTTGAATCTTTGGGATATCAATCGCATTATGAAAAACATATACCTTACTTGGAATGAAAAACTGTTTTGGGATTACACTACACGATTTGCCTTGCCGTCTGATAAAAAAACGGTGAAAGAGTATTCTCATGGGATGAAGATGAAACTTGCGATTGCAATCGCCCTGTCGCATGATTCTAAGCTGCTGTTGCTTGATGAAGCAACAAGTGGGCTGGATCCGGTTGCAAGAGATGAGATTCTTGATGTGTTTCGCGAATTTATTCAGGACGAGGAACGGTCGATTCTGCTCTCCTCTCACATTACCAGTGATCTTGAAAAAATCTGCGACTACATCACGTTCCTTCACAAGGGGAAAGTCGTTTTCAGCGAACAGAAAGATGACCTACTTGAAAAATATGGCGTCCTAAAATGTTCTGCCGAAGAATTTGCAAAAATCGATAGTAGCGCGGTCAAAGGTTGCCGCATGAATGAGTTTGGAGTGCAAGCCTTAGTGGAAAAACAGAAGATGAACAATTCGTATGTCATAGACCGAGCAGGGCTTGAAGATATCATGCTTTATCATATTAAGGAGAAATAGAAATGAAGGGGTTACTAATAAAAGACTTAATCAATTTGAAAAAGCAGGGGATGATAATCGGAGTCCTGATCGTGTTTTATGCCGTGCTCGGTTTTTGGACGCACGACAGCTCTATGATGGGGGCAGTCATGGCAGTTCTTGCTGCCATGATGCCTATTACCTCTATGGCGTATGATGAGAAGGCAAAATGGGATAAGTATGCTCTTTCTATGCCGGTGTCAAGGCGTGACATCGTGCTTGGAAAATATCTGTTGGGCATTCTGTTTTCGGCAGTTGTATTTATAGTTAATATAGCATTTAATCTTATAGTTAACAACGGAGAATCGTTGAAAGAGATAGCTTTGTTATCAGGAGCACTTTCGGGGTTGGCACTTGTATATATGGCATTGGTTATGCCCGTTTTGTTCCGTTTTGGCGTCGAAAAAGGAAGACTTCTGATGATGATGCTTTTGTTTGGAGCGACAGGGCTTATCGTCTATTTCTCTACAAATTCAGAAAGTCTGCCGTCGGCGCAAACGCTTAATCTGGCGGCGAAGCTTTCGCCGAGTATAGTGATTGCGGTTCTTTTGACATCGTTTCTTCTTTCCAGTAAAATATATGAAAAGAGAGAATTATAAGCAGGGAGGGAAACCATGGATCCCGAAAAAAGAAAAAACAGCACTTCCGTCTGCTATATCGTCGGAGCAGGAAGCTTTGCAGAACGCCGGATTTTGCGTGAAAGCGGAGATTATATCATTGCAGCCGACGGAGGGTATGCTCATCTGGATCGAATCGGAATCGTTCCGGATCTTCTTCTGGGAGATTTTGATTCGCTTGAAAAAATTCCCGACTTTGAGCAAATCATTCGTCTGCCGAAAGAAAAAGATGACACGGATATGCTTTTTGCCGTGAAAAAAGGATATTCTTTGGGATTCCGGAAATTTGTTTTATATGGTGGAGTCGGAGGACGGCTTGATCATACCTTGGCAAATATCCAGACACTTGCCTATTTATCCCAAAATGGAGCAAGCGGTTTTCTTGTTGGCGAAGGACGTGTCATTACAGCTATAACGAATGGAAAACTTGATTTTAAAAGAGAGCGAGAAGGAATCCTCTCGGTCTTTTGTCACGGAGCGGAAGCAAGAGGTGTTGAGCTTAAAGGGCTAAAGTTTCCCTTAAACGATGCGGTACTTACTGCAACGATGCCTCTTGGAGTCAGCAATGAATTTATCGGAAGCGCAAGCTCGGTCTCCGTGAAAGAGGGAACCCTCCTTATTTTTTGGTCACAAGAAGAATTTTGTTATGGGGGGGAGCCCCTCTAAAAGCTCTGTGCATTTTGTAATAATATGAAAATAAAAATGTTTAATGCCGGCTCAAAAAAGAAATAAATGGTATGATATAGAAAACACAAGCAGGAGGAAAGAAAATGACAATCCGCTACGTGCATACAAATATAATTGCCAGAGACTGGAAGAGTCTTTCCCTTTTTTATCAAAAAGTATTCGGATGCAAGCCGGTACCACCGCCAAGAGATATTTGCGGGGAGTGGATTGACAAGATGACCGGAATAAAAAAAGTCCATATTACCGGAGAGCATTTAGCCTTGCCCGGATATGAGGATCCTTCGCCGACCCTTGAAATTTTCTCCTACAATACCATGGATCTAAGCAATCACAAAAATATCAATGCAGTTGGCCTTGGTCATATTGCATTCGAAGTCGATAACATCGTCGAAACCCTTCGTAAAGTATTGACAGAAGGGGGAAGCCCACTCGGCGAGATTGTTCAGGCGGTTTATCCTGATGGGCGCACTGCCAGTTTTATGTATGTAAAAGACCCGGAAGGCAATATTATCGAATTACAAAAATGGAAATAAAACCTTCGCTTGCTTTCTTTAATTGCTTTTGATATAATCCAAAGTAATAATATATTAAACACAATAACATTCAATCTTGTATGTTATGGAAACTTTACTATCTTAGGTGTCATGACAAATCTATTTCCAGTGTTTTCAGTTCAAATGACTTTTACTGTTGGAGCAGAAAAAAGATGAATAAGACTGATGAACGGAACGATCTGCACAATGCACAAAGAGAATTTTTGACTCAAAAGTTGAAATTTGGTATTTTAGGCCGCTTGCATGCGGACGATGCATTATCAGAACAAGACTTCCTGACAATCCTCAACGAACGAAAAAAAACGAATAGAGAATAAGGCGAACGCCTGAATAAAAAAAATAAGCTACCGGCAATGATACCGGCAGCTTATTCTTACGTGAAGTTATAGTTCGAATTCATCGGCATCGCTGTAAGCTAGCGATTTTGTTCCAAGGAGACCAACCAAGAACCCAACGATTCTACCGCCGATAAAAGCAATCAGGACAGTAGTGACGATACCCAGAAGCTGCACACCCGCATTTCCCGTGATGAGAATGGCGGAAAGACCTCCAAGTAAGCCCGGCATACCGTGAAGATTGTGTACTCCGCAAGTATCCGCTCCACGAATCAATCGTTCAATCTTCGGTGCAATGATGGAAAAACCACAAGTACTTAAGGTTCCGGCTGCAATACCGAGGAGTAAAGACATTCCGGGATTACCCATATCACAGGTAGATCCGATTGCGACGCCGCCGGCAAGTGCTGCGTTTGCAATATCTTCAATATCGATATGTCCTCTGATGAGTTTCGTGAAGATATATGTGGCAATCGTTGCGCCACAAAGTGCAAAAATGGTGTTGACTGCGGTCAGAACAACTCTGTCAGGGGCAACAATCGCACTGGTGAAGGAAGGCCAGAACACCCACAAGATTAAGCTGCCGAGGAGGCAAAATTGATTGCTGACAGGGTCACTTTCGCAGGAAGGTGACTCTTTGAATTTTTTCGCGGTCGTTGCTACAAAGCCAAGTCCGAAATAGGCTCCGAAAGCATGAATCAAAACACTGCCGCCCGTATCAAGGAAACCTGCATAGTTTCCGCTTTCAAGGACAAGCCATTCATTGAAAAAATAGATTGGTACAAATAAGATGCCGAGTAGCAGATACTGATCCATTTTTAGACGGCCGAGAGGGGCGCCGATTGTAATCAATAAGCTGGCGGCACAAAATTCAGCAAAAAGAAAGGTCTCGATACTTAAGGGAGAGCCTTCGCCTTCAAGACTTTTAATCAACATATATACTGGGATTGCAACACTTACGACTAGGAGCGTTGCGGTGATTGAGCTGAAGCCGTGGCCTCTGACAAAGCACATGAGAAATCCGAATCCGAGAAGAAGCATGGCGAGAACGTGAATTGATCTGCCATATTGTAAGGTGTCAAAAATGGTTTGCATTTCACCCGAAAAAGAACCTTCTCCACCATTGCTTAGGGCCGCCATATCATGTGCGACTCCTTCATTCAGCGAGGGCAAGAAGGCCAGTCCAACAAAAATAAAAAAAATGAGTGCGATTAGTAAAAAAGGAACGTTCTTTGAATTATTGTGAGGAAGCGTTCCTTCACCAGGATGTTTTGACATTGTGTTCACTCCTTATAAAATATTTGTCAATAATTTAACGTACGCAACTCAAACTATAACACTCGGGAGCACGTTTGTAAATGTTGGAACAGTATTTTATTAACAATCTTCCACTGAAAATTTTTCAAGGAGTAAAAAAAAACAGAAGCCTTCCTTTTTATGTAAATAGGCTAAAGTTTTTTTATAAAGAGCCGATATAAATCTAAAGGATTCTGAACACATTTATTAGTAACAAAGAAATCATAAATCTGTGGTATATTGGTTTCTTTGCAGATAGAAAGGAAGGAAAAGCTATGGTAAACTCCATTGAACTGTTTCCGCAATCGCAGACCGGCTATTCCGTCAATGCCAATAAGACACCCAAGACAGAGACCGTTCCGATTGAGGCTCAAAACAGTGGGCTAAATGTAGACACTTTAGAATTGAGCAATCAAAGTGCCTCTGACAAGGTTTATACGAAAGCGGATACCAAACAGGCAGACATGACGATGATTAAAGAATTGCAGGAAGCTGCTGAATTTACGACGCGTAATCTCATGTCCTTGGTCGAAAAACTGATTTTGAAACAAACGAAACATACAAATCTTGCTTCGCTTTACGGCAAAAATCTTTCGCAAACAGAGGCAGTTACCGTTTCTCAAGCCTCTGAGTCGATTTCTGAAACAGGCGATTTTGGTGTGGAAGCCGTTAGCGATCGCATCGTCGATTTTGCAATCAAGGTTTCCGGTGGAGACACTTCCAAATTGGAAGTGTTAAAAGGAGCAATCCAAAAGGGATTTGAAGCTGCGGGCAAAGAATGGGGCGGAGATCTTCCCAGTATCAGCATGCAGACTTACGATAGAATCATGGAAAAGCTGGACAAATGGGCAGGAACAGAAAAGACAGAATCGAGCAACCTCGTTTAATTGAAACGAGTTTGCAGTGAACGATAATAACAATAATAGTAATACACAGGGAGTCCTTTAATCATAGATGGAAGGACTCTTTTTTTATGATAAAAATAACTTTGTTGTATTTACAACAGAAACTTCTGAAAAAAGATGATATGTTTGTAGCAGATAAGAGAGAAAAGCTTAAAACTGGGTATGAATGAATCGTTAGAATAAACGAGAAATCGGGAGGATAAAAAAATGTTAAGACAAATTATAAAAATCGACGAAGAAAAATGTAACGGTTGTGGAGCTTGTGCAGAAGCCTGCCATGAAGGCGCCATCAAGATGATTGATGGAAAAGCGAAACTGATTCGTGACGACTATTGTGACGGATTGGGGAATTGTCTCCCTGTGTGCCCGACCGGAGCAATCACTTTTGAACAAAGAGAAGCTGCAGCTTATGATGAGGCGGCAGTACTTGCCAAAAAAGATGAAAATCTGCCCCCGCTCGCTTGCGGCTGTCCCGGGACGCATTCCAAAATGATTGATCGTGCTTGCGCTGCAGAACCACAGATGGCAAAAGTGTCTCAGGAAATGCCGATGGCTCAAAATGAAAGTACTCTTTCGCAGTGGCCGGTACAGATTAAACTCGTTCCGATAAACGCACCGTATTTTAACCAAGCAAATCTTTTGATCGCGGCCGATTGTGCTGCTTATGCCTATGGTGATTTCCATAACAAATTCATCAAAAACAGGATTACTTTAATCGGTTGTCCTAAGCTTGATGAAGGCGATTATTCAGAAAAACTGACGGCTATTCTCAGAGAAAACAACATAAAAAGTGTTACCGTTGTTAGAATGGAAGTCCCTTGCTGCGGAGGAATCGAAAATGCAGTAAAAGATGCCTTGATGAAGTGCGGAAAAATGATTCCTTGGCAGGTTGTCACGATTTCGACGGATGGAAAGATTCTGGAATAAAGGGCGTGTAACTTGGTATTTCTATCGAACCCCCGTTTTAATATGATATAATGAACCCATATATACTTAATGGGTCAATGATATCAAATAACGAAAGCGAGAGAATAGATGGGAGTACCAAAGACAAATGCTGTTAGAATCTTAGAAGCACAGCGCATTCCGTATTCGCTAAAAACTTATGATGCGCCGGATGGATTTCTCGATGGAGTATCTGTCGCAAAGCAAGTGGGTTCCCCGGTGGAAATCGTTTTCAAAACACTGGTCACACAAGGAGCAAGCAAGGAATACTTTGTATGTGTGGTACCGGTAGCGGAGGAGCTTGATCTAAAAAAAGCGGCGAAGCATTTTGCTGAAAAAAAACTTGAGATGATTCCGGCAAAAGATATCAACCTTGTTACCGGTTATATCAAAGGAGGTTGTTCTCCGGTCGGAATGAAAAAACTATACAAAACAGCGATTGATCAGAGCGCACGTTCGCATGAACGAATTGTTGTGAGCGGCGGAAAAGTGGGACTGCAGATGGAACTGCCGGTCTCTGATCTTATCACAATCACAAAAGCAGTTGCTTGTGATTTGATTGTGACGGATCCAATTTAAATAAATCAATACAGGGAACGCAGAGTTTGAAAGAACGAAGCGTTCCTTTGTGATTGCAGATAAATTCAAAAAGTGCTACACTAAAAACAGATGGATGATTTTGTATGATTCCACCAATTAACGGAACACTGCACTGCTGAGATAAAGTGATAACGAGATAAACAATAGGGGAGTAATAGCTGAATAGTGGAGGGAAATCTATGAATACAGTGATTATTGGCGAAGGGAAACTAACGCTCGAAGAATTGCAAGAGGTAATTAGAGGCGGGAGTTTGATTGCTCTGTCAGAAACGGCCAAAACCTTGATGCAAAAATCGAGAGATATGGTGGAAACTTGTGTGACCGAAGAAAAGATCGTGTATGGATTAACGACCGGATTTGGCAAATTCAGCGACGTAACAATTTCCCTTGACGACAGCATTAAACTGCAAGAAAACCTTATCACAAGTCATTCTTGTGGGGTTGGTGAGCCTTTGCCAATAGAAGTTGTTCGTGCCATGATGTTGCTTCGCATCAATGCCTTGGCCGTCGGGTATTCCGGCATTCGAATCACAACGGTCGAAACACTGCTCGAAATGCTAAATAAAGGAGTGATTCCCGTTGTCCCGTCAAAAGGATCTCTTGGGGCAAGCGGCGATCTTGTTCCTTTGGCCCACATGAGTCTTGTTTTATTGGGCATGGGGGAAGCGTATTATCAGGGGCAAAGAATGAGCGGACAAGAGGCAATGCAGCGTGCGGAGATTGATCCTGTCAAGCTAACCTCAAAAGAAGGGCTTGCTTTGATCAATGGGACTCCGGCGATGTGCTCTCTGGGTGCGCTTTCAGTGATTGATGCCATTACGCTCTTAAAAACCGCGGAAATCATTGCGGCCTTATCTATGGAAGCAGAAAACGGAGTCATCGATGCCATGGATGAACGGATTCATGTTCTTCGGAGGCAACCGGGTCAGATTGTGACAGCGGAGAATATGAGACGCTTGCTTAACGGAAGCAAATATATAACAAGACAAGGCGAAAAACGAGTGCAAGACGCGTATGTGTTTCGCTGTATCCCACAGATTCATGGGGCAAGCAGAGAGGCCATTGAGTATGTGCGAACGATGATTGATCGCGAAATGAATGCGGTCACGGATAACCCCGTTATCTTTCCGGACACAAAGGAAGCGATTTCAGGCGGGAATTTCCATGGACAGTACCTTGCTCTCGGACTTGATTTTCTGGGAATCGCCTTAGCGGAACTTGCCAATGTATCAGAACGGCGGATTGAACGCTTGGTCAACCCCGCGTTGAGCGGATTACCTGCGTTTTTGATTAAAAACGGCGGAGTAAATTCCGGTTTAATGATTGCACAGTACACGGCGGCCTCGCTTGTTTCGGAAAACAAAGTGCTTGCTCATCCTGCCAGTGTGGATTCTATTCCTACTTCGGCAAACCAAGAAGATCATGTCAGCATGGGAATGACCTCCGCTCGTAAAGCGCGGGAAATCCTTTTTAACGCAATCAATGTTCTTGCGATTGAGCTGCTATGCGCAGGGCAAGCAATTGAATTTCAGGGTTCCGCGGGGCTTGCACCCGCCACAGCGGCGGTGTATCATACGCTGCGAAAAGCGGTACCGCCACTTGATCAAGATCGCATCCTTTACCCGGATATCGAGCAATGCGTGCAGTTGATTTGGGACGGTACGATTTTAAAAGCGGCAGAAGCAGCAATCGGTGAATTGAAATAAGGAAATAGGAGGAAGCATGTTAAACAATGAGCAAATTGCAGAGGCCATGAAAATCTGTTTATCGGGCGAACTTCCGCCGGTCAAACCTTTTGTTGAAGGGATTCGCCGAGCGCCTAAAAGAGAATTCACCTTGAATGAAAACGATACCTTGCTTGCTTTGAAAAATGCACTTCGTTATGTTCCGCCGGAATGGCATGAGGAGTTAATTCCTGAGTTCTTGGAGGAGTTATTTAGCCGAGGCCGTATCTATGGCTATCGTTTTCGTCCGGAAGGCGAGATCAAAGCAAAAGCAATCGAGGAATACAAAGGGAACTGCATTGAGGGAAAAGCGTTTCAACTTATGATAGACAACAATCTTGATTTTGCTGTTGCCTTATATCCATATGAACTTGTTACCTATGGTGAGACCGGACAGGTTTGCCAAAACTGGATGCAATATCTTTTGCTGAAAAAATACCTTGAGGAGCTTACCGACGAGCAAACCCTGGTCGTGGCATCCGGTCATCCTTTGGGTGTATTCCGCTCTCCAAAAACTGCTTCGCGGGCAATTCTAACAAATGGCTTAATGATTGGCTTGTTTGATGACCAGGAAAACTGGCATCGTGCGGCCGCTTTGGGAGTTGCGAATTATGGACAGATGACTGCAGGCGGTTGGATGTACATCGGACCCCAAGGAATCGTTCACGGCACCTTTAGCACTCTACTGAACGCCGGGAGAGCCAAACTTGGAATACCGGACGAAGAAGACCTCAAGGGGGTATTGTTTGTTAGCTCCGGCCTTGGCGGAATGAGTGGAGCACAGGGGAAAGCCGCGGAAATAGCGGGTGCAGTCGGACTCATTGCAGAGGTTGATGAATCGCGGATTAAGACGCGATTTGAGCAAGGATGGATTAGCGAAATCGCAAGCTCAGAAAAAGAAGCTTTTGCTCTTGCAGAAAAACACCTTGTCCAAAAGAGTCCTGCGTCGATTGCCTACCATGGCAATATCGTCGACCTATTGGAGTATGCAGCTGCACAAGGAAAAAAAATAGCCTTGCTTTCTGATCAGACATCCTGCCATGCCGTCTATGATGGGGGCTATTGCCCGCAGGGATTATCCTTTGAAGAGCGAACCAGGCTTCTGACTGAGGATAAGGCAAGCTTTTGCAAAAAGGTGGATGCGTCTTTGAAACGTCATTTTGAAGCAATTAAGGCGTTGACTCAACAGGGGACCTACTTTTTTGATTACGGAAATAGCTTTATGAAGGCAATTTTTGATGCAGGTCAAAAGGAAATCTGTAAAAATGGAAGAGATGAGAGGGATGGCTTTGTTTTCCCATCCTACGTTGAGGATATTCTCGGTCCTCGCCTTTTTGATTATGGATATGGCCCATTTCGTTGGATTTGCCTTTCCGGAAAAAAAGAAGACTTGCATACGACGGATCAGGCAGCGATGGAGTGCATCAATCCCGAACGGAGATACCAAGATCGGGACAATTATAATTGGATTAGAGATGCAGAAAAAAATAGGCTGGTGGTGGGATCGCAGGCTCGGATTCTTTATCAGGATGCGTTTGGGAGAAGAGACATTGCGCTACGTTTTAATAAGCTTGTGCGGGACGGAGAATGTGGTCCGATTATGATGGGCCGAGATCACCATGACACCGGAGGGACGGATTCGCCTTTCCGAGAAACCTCAAATATCAAGGACGGCAGTAATATCATGGCTGATATGGCAACGCAGGTATTCGCGGGAAACTGTGCAAGGGGAATGAGTCTTGTGGCCCTGCATAATGGCGGCGGCGTCGGAATCGGCAAATCCATCAACGGCGGGTTTGGGATGGTTCTCGATGGCAGCGAGAGGGTAGATGAGATTTTGAAAACTGCAATGCTTTGGGATGTCATGGGCGGCGTTTCAAGAAGAGCATGGGCGAGAAATGAAAATGCCTTGGAAACCAGTGCGGATTATAATCGGAGAGAGCCGGGAAATCATATCACGCTTCCCTACTTAGCCGAGGATGAAGAGGCCTTGAGAAAGTTTGTGCATGAGGAATACGCGAAAAGGTAGAAGTCAGGAATTCTTTCGGTTATAATAGTAAAAACAAACGGGCAATTAAGACAAGAAAAGCTTGCAGTGAAACAAGGAGGCTTATTATGGCAGAATTGAAGAAAATAATGGAGTGTGTTCCCAATTTCAGCGAAGGACGCGATCTTGCAAAGGTCGAAAAAATCGCAGATGCATTTAGAGGGAAAGAAGGAGTTCGCTTACTCGACTACTCCACAGATAAAGATCATAATCGCTGCGTTATCACCGTTATTGGCGAGCCGGAACCGCTTGGCGAAGCAGTAATTGAAGCAATCGGGATTGCACAAAAGCTGATTGACATGAACAAGCATGACGGCCAGCATCCGAGAATGGGGGCGGCGGACGTGGTGCCGTTTATCCCCATCAAAAACGTCACCGCGGAGGATGCCGTAGCGCTTTCTCACGTCGTTGGCAAAGCAGTCGGCGAAAACTTCGGCATCCCGGTATTTCTCTACGAGAAATCCGCCACCGCCCCAAATCGTCAAAACCTTGCAGACATCAGAAGAGGTCAATTTGAGGGGCTTGAGGAAAAAATGAAAGATAAGGAGTTGTGGACTCCGGATTATGGTCCGGCCACGCCTCATAAAACCTTTGGAGCAGTTGCAGTCGGTGCCAGAATGCCGCTTTGTGCCTATAACGTTAATCTTGACACTGCAAACTTAGATATTGCAACGGCAATAGCAAAAAAAGTTCGCAATATCGGTGGTGGCCTTCATTATTGCAAAGCGATGGGTGTCGATCTAAAAGACCGCAAACAAACTCAGGTTTCAATGAATCTGACTGATTACACCAAGACAAGCATCTACAGCGCCTTTGAAATGATTCGCATGGAAGCGAGACGGTATGGGGTAAGTGTTGTTGGCAGTGAAGTCGTCGGACTGATTCCGCAACAAGCGCTGATTGACTGTGTTGAATACTACCTTCAGATTGAAGGATTTGCACCTGAACAAATCATCGAAAACCGTATCATGGAATAGTTTGTGCGAAAAACAGGAGGAGAAATGGGCAACGTCTTATTGATCCACGCGGAACAGCTTGTCACATGCAGCGGAATTTCAGCTAAAAAAGGTGCTGAGATGAAAAGACTGTCTGTGATTCCTGATGGTGCTGTCATGATTGAAGGAGATACCATCAAATCGGTCGGAACAACAAGAGAACTCATCAAGCACTATGGCCCTGAAAAATGCAAAATTATCGATTGTACAGGAAAAGCAGTCCTTCCGGGCTTTGTGGATTCGCATACACATTTTATTTTTGCCGGTTATCGAGCCGAAGAATTTTCCTTGCGACTGCAGGGAATGAAGTACATTGATCTGATGCTTCGCGGCGGCGGGATTGCAGCTACTACAATGCCCACAAGAGAAGCTTCGCAAGAGGAACTGGAAGAACTGGGCGCGAAACGTCTTGCATCAATGCTTTCCTTTGGAGTCACGACGGTCGAAGGAAAAAGCGGCTATGGACTTGATTATGAAACGGAATTAAAACAATTAAGAGCGATGGACGCATTAAATGCTTCGCAGCCCATTGATATCGTAGCAACCTATATGGGCGGACATGCTTTGCCCGAAGAATACAAAGACAATATTGAAGCATATATTGATTTTATGATTGATGAGGTATTGCCGGAAGTAAAAAAAGAAAAACTTGCTGATTTTTGTGATGTTTTTTGTGAAGCAGGTGTATTTGATCTCCAACAATCAAGGAGACTACTTGTTGCCGCAAAAAAAATGGGGTTTCAGGTTAAACTTCATGCGGATGAGATCGTTCCGCTTGGAGGAGCAGAACTCGCGGCTGAACTCTCGGCGGTATCGGCGGACCATTTGCTTAAAGCATCCGATGAGGGAATCGCACTCCTTGCAAAGGCGGGTGTCGTTGCAACGCTTCTTCCGGCTACCGCTTTTAGTTTAAAAGAGCCCTATGCGCAAGCCAGAAAAATGATTGACGCCGGTTGTGCCGTTGCGCTCGCTACGGATTTGAACCCCGGAAGCTGTTTTACGAATTCGATTCCGCTGTTATTTGCTCTTGCTACAATCCATATGGATATGACGATTGAGGAAGCTGTCACAGCCTTGACCATCAATGCCGCAGCTGCTATCGGAAAAGCAGATAAAATCGGGAGCATTGACCCCGGAAAACTCGCTGATTTAGTCATTTTAGAATATCCCTCTTATGAATTTCTTCACTATCATTTTGCAATGAATTTGGTGGAAAAAGTCATTAAAAAAGGTAAAATCATCTATGATAAGGATTTGCTGAATAAGTTGGAATAGTGTAATCGCAACGATAAAGATAAAGAAAGGAAAAACGGCAGGCTTTCAGAAGAGAACTGCCGAAAAGAAAAATCATGCTAAAAGACTTAACAGTAACAAGTTTTATGTCAACACTTGCCTCAAACTCTCCGGTACCCGGCGGCGGTAGTGCGGCGGCTCTGAGCGGCGCGGTAGCTGCGGGTTTGATTGCGATGGTTGCATCTTTGACCATCGACCGAAAAGGGCACGAAGAAGTCTGGGAGGAAATGAAAGCGGTTAAATCCTCCATGGAAAAGGTGGCAGAGGAGTTCTTGACACTTATGGACGAGGATGCAGAGTCTTACGCCGCAGTTATTTCCTGCTTTAAACTTCCCAAGGACAGTGAAGAAGAGAAAGCCTGCCGCAAAGAAGCAATTCGCAAAGCAACCATAAAGGCAGCGGAAGTTCCTCTTGGAATCGCCGAAAAAGCAGAGGCTTTGTTTGCTCCCGCAGAATTTGTAATTAAATGTGGAAATAAAAACGCCGTCTCCGATGGTGCGGTAGCGGCGATGAATGCAAGGACCTGTGTTCTTGCGGCCTTATATAATGTGAGAATCAATGCGGCTTCGCTTGCTGAATCAGCGGAAAAAGAGGAATTGACTGTGAAAGCAAATGCATTGGAACAATCTGCAATCGAAAAGGAAAGAGCCGTGCTAGCCTTAGTCTCTTTTTAGGACAGTGCGACATCGAGGAACATCATCAAAAGAAAACCGGTCATAACGCTCATCGTGCCAAGATTTGAATGTTCGCCGAGGTGGGCTTCCGGAATCAGCTCTTCTACGACGACATAAAGCATTGCACCCGCCGAAAATGATAGAATCCACGGCATGGCAGCTAAAATATTTCCTGCGGCAAGTATGGTCAAAACACCTGCCAAAGGCTCCACTAAACCTGACAACGCTCCATAAAAGAAGGCTTTCTTATTAGAAAATCCTTCTTTTTTTAATGGAAGAGAAATGGCAGCTCCTTCCGGAAAATTCTGTAGGCTCATACCAATCGCAAGAATGATTGCAGCGGACAAGGTCGCTTTTGACTGATCTAAGGAAGCCAGAGCAAAAGCAAGCCCAACAGCCATTCCTTCGGGAATGTTATGAAGAGTCACCGCAAGTACAAGCATGGTGGTACGCTTTAGTTTGGAAGGAAGGCCTTCAGCCTCTTTGCTTCCGGGGTGCAGGTGAGGCAACAGGTGGTCAAGCAGCAATAAAAACAAAACACCGCAAGCGAAACCGCCGCAAGAAGGAAGATAGACAGGCAATCCTTGTTCTTTTGCTAATTCCATTGCAGGAAGGAGCAGCGAAAAGATAGATGCTGCAATCATGATTCCTGCGGCAAAGCCTAAAAAAACACGTTGAAGCGAAGGCTTCACCTCTCCTTTGAAAAGAAAAACGAGAGCCGCCCCCAAAACAGTAGCTAAAAAAGTACAGCCTGTTCCCAACAGAACGTAGATAATTGTCGTAGCCAATAATTTTCTCCTGTCAGTTTTTAAAATCTCGCCTGAATACCGCCCTTATAAAACGGCGGCTTCCAAGGCCAGTTTCATCATATCGGTAAAAGATTTTTCGCGTTCTTCGGCTGTCAAACGGCCGCCGGAGATAAAATGGTCACTGATAGTCACGATGGCAAGTGCTTTTGCGCCAAGTCGAGCGGCATTCATGTATAGTGCAGCGGCTTCCATCTCCACTGCCATGACACCCATCTTTGCCCAACGTTGCCACCAATCCGCTTGATCTTCGTAAAATACATCACAGGAAACGATGTTGCCTGCATGAAGGGAAATGTTTTCTTTTTCGGAGACTTGTTTGACCTTCATCAATAAGTCGAAATCACAGCAGGGTGCAAAATTGCCGGGGAGATCATAGGTGTGCTGCCAGTTAGAATCAGTCGATGCACTGAGACCCGCAACGATATCCATTAATTTGATATTTTCATGAAAAGATCCGGCCGATCCTACCCGAATTAGATTTCTCACGCCATATTCTTTGATGAGTTCATAACTGTAGATTCCCATCGACGGCATACCCATGCCACTGCCTTGAACAGAGACAGGAACGCCTTTGTAGGTTCCTGTATAACCTAACATGCCTCGGATTTCGTTGTAACACTTTGGGCTTTCAAGAAATGTTTCGGCGATGAACTTTGCACGGAGAGGATCCCCAGGTAACAGAATTGATTCGGCGATATCTCCGGGTGCGGCGGCGTTGATATGTGCTGTGCTCATTGTATTCTTCGGTATACTGTCATAACAGCATACCACTCCTTTCCAAATAGTCTTATTGTTGATGTTATTATACCACAAGTGCCGCCGCGGCAAAAACCTGTTTTCTGCTTCCCTTTACTTGTGTTCAAAGATACGATACAATGAAACATCAAACGTTATTATTTGTTGTCCGGGGAAGGAGGGTATGGTCTTATCGGCATCTGTCGAAGCCATACACATGATCAAAATGAGTCAAAGCCTTGCCAGTCAATACTACTCTGTCAGAAATATCACTTCACTAAAAGAAATGTTGGATTCCAGCGTGGATCTCTACCGAAAAAACACCGCTTTTCTCATAAAAAAAGAAAAGGGTGGAGAATACTGCCGCATTTGTTATGAGCAACTTAAAAATGATGTGGAAGCTCTCGGAACGAAATTGTTAGATATGGGACTTCTCGGAAAGCGCATTGCTATCATTGGGGAGAACTGCTACGAATGGATTGTAGCCTATCTTGCCGTCGTAAACGGTGTCGGTGTTGTTGTCCCCTTAGATAAAGAACTAAATAAAGAAGAAATTTGCAATATTATAGATACCGCAGAATGTAATGCTGTTTTTCATACGAATACTTTCCGCGATATCTTCAAAGACCATCCGGTTGCCCATCAAATCGCTATGCGTTTGTATGGAGATCGGACGGAACTTTCGGAAGTGTTGCCGGATGAACCGGAAAAAGATGGGCTTTCAACTTGGGAGGCTCTTGTAGGTGCAGGGGAAAAGCTTGTAAGGGGCGGAGATCGCCGCTATATTGACTTTTCTTTGGATCCTGAAGAAATGCGTATGCTCTTGTTCTCCTCGGGAACGACAGGTATGGCAAAAGGTATCATGCTTTCTCATCGAAATATCGTCAACGATATTATGGACACACGAAGAATCGTTCATATTAAACCCGAAGACAGGTCACTTTCTATTTTGCCAATCCATCACACCTTTGAATTGACCCTTGGGATTCTCACGCTCCTTTATTCGGGGGCGTCCATCGCTTTTTATGAGGGACTTAAATATGTTGCTAAAAATCTTGTGGAAGCGCAAGCCACGGTGCTTCTCGGAGTACCTCTGATTTTTGAGTCCATGTACAATAAAATCTGGAAGCAAGCAGCAAAGACAGGAAAAGACATCGCTTTACGAAAAGCAATCAAATTTAATCGCTTTTTAAGAGCAATGGGAATCAGTGCTGAAAGAAAGCTGTTTCATGCAATCCATGATAATTTTGGAGGAAAGCTACGGCTTTTGATTACCGGAGCCGCTGCAATTGACCCGAACGTATGTCGCGGATATGAAGATATCGGCTTGAAAGTATTACAAGGCTATGGGCTCACGGAATGTGCTCCGCTCGTTGCGGGAACGCCTGACTTCTCTGACACCTACAAAAAAGCCGGTTCGGTTGGACCTGCACTGCCGAGTGGGCGATTAAAGATTGTCGACCCCGACGAAAACGGGATTGGAGAGATTGCGTATCAAGGGCCAAATGTTATGATTGGCTACTATAATATGCCCGAAGAAACGGCCGCCGTGCTTCATGATGGATGGTTTTTCACCGGCGATCTCGGATTTATGGACGACAAAGGCTGGCTTTATATCACCGGAAGAAAGAAAAACGTTATTGTTACTAAAACAGGCAAAAATATATATCCCGAAGAAATCGAGCTTTATGTCAATCGCAGTCCCTACATAGAGGAATCTATGGTTTACGGAATCGATGAGGATCTCGATGAGGGAACCATCGTTGGAGTCCAGATTAAACCCGCGTATGAAGCAATCTATGAAAAATTTGGAGAAGACTACAACGATGATCAGATTTATCAATTATTAAAAGAGGAAATTCGCGATATTAATACTTCTCTTGCTGTCTATAAAAGAATCAGAAACGTATCAATCCGCAGGGAGGACTTTATCAAAACAACGACAAAAAAGATCAAACGCCATCAAAACCTTTGATTTTTGAGTTGCTTGTAATTTATCCTTTGCTCGCAGAAGAGCAAGAATCCGTTTTTAAATCAAGCGCAAAATAAAAAAGCTGGGAGACACTTCCAGCTTTTTTCAACGTTTTCACGTTAGTTTTGTGCATTTAACTTATACACAGGTGGGGACGGGTGAGCATTATTCTGCCTTCGTTTTGTTAAAGCGCTTGGTCATTCTGGAAACTTTTCTGGAAGCTGCTTTTTTATGAACAGTTCCTTTGGCTACTGCCTGCATAAGTCTCTTTTCTGCCAAAGCTAATTTCTCTGCAGCAACAGTCGTATCTTTGTCAGCGATTGCTTTTTCAAAATTTTTGATGATCGCTTTCAAATGTGACTTGACTCTTCTGTTGGTCGCCGTCTTTTTTGCAATGACGCCGATCCGTTTTTTCGCAGATTTGATATTTGCCATATCTTCACCCCACTTTCCTTAAACATAGCGTAATCAGTATACCGAAAACAGCTGGAAAATGCAAGAAAAAGATTCTTAATTCCAGCAGAAGCATTTTTATTGCTTCCCCACAAAAATATATTTATAATCAATAGAAACGGGAGTTGTATATTTCATACGTTATATTTTGTTGATAATGAGGGATGAATCTATGAAAGATGCCGCTTCGGAACACAGCGCTGAATGGTTTGGCGCGCAAAGTGAGACCCCGCCGCAACTTTTGATAAAATACAGCAAATAAATTTAGCAAGAGGATTTTTATCATTTGAAAAGGAACCCATCTGCACAGCCAGGGGGAGTTTTGCATTGTCAGTGTAAGGGGAACTGTGGTACAATAACATCTGCTATATAGCTCATCAATTTGTAAACAAGGAAGAAATTTTATGTTTCTTCTAGGAGGAAATATGGATCCCTATCAGGAATCAATCAGAAATTTTTGTATCATTGCCCATATCGACCATGGCAAGTCAACCCTTGCTGATCGTATCCTTCAAAAAACCGGACTTGTTGCAGATCGCGACATGAAAGAACAATATCTGGACAATATGGATATCGAGCGTGAACGAGGAATTACAATCAAGCTGCAGACAACGCGCTTGAAATATAAAGCCGACGACGGCAAAGAGTATATCTTTAATTTGATTGATACTCCGGGTCATGTCGATTTTACCTATGAGGTTTCTCGCAGCCTTGCAGCCTGCGAAGGAGCCATTCTTGTTGTTGATGCAACCCAAGGCGTCGAAGCGCAGACCCTTGCCAATGTCTATTTGGCACTCGATGAAAAGCTTGAAATCCTTCCTGTTATCAACAAAATCGATCTTCCGAGCGCAAGACCGGATGAAGTGAAACATGAAATCGAAGACATCATTGGGATTGATGCTTCTGACGCACCATTGATTTCGGCAAAAGAGGGCCTCAATATCGAGCAGGTACTCGAAGCAATCGTAAAAATCGTTCCGCCGCCAACAGGGGATCCCAAAGGAAAATTGAAAGCACTGATTTTTGATTCCTATTACGATAATTATAAAGGTGTCATCATTTATACGCGCGTTTTTGAAGGAACCTTGAAAAAAGGCGACATGATTCACCTTATGAATACCAAGAAAAAATACGAAGTCACGGAGGTCGGCGTCTATTCGCCCGGACCGATTCCCATCAATGAATTACGCGCCGGCGATGTCGGATATATTTGTGCCAGTATCAAACAGGTTGCAGATGCGAGAGTCGGCGACACCATCACACTTGAAAATGATCCGACAGAACATGCGCTCCCCGGATATAAGAAAATACCGTCGATGGTTTATTGTGGGCTTTATCCGGCAGACGGTGAAAAATATGAAGTCGTAAAAGATGCTTTGGAAAAGCTCCAGATTAATGATGCTGCCTTTTTCTTCGAACCTGAAACATCAACGGCTCTCGGTTTTGGTTTCCGTTGCGGCTTTCTCGGATTGCTGCACATGGAGATCATCGTGGAGCGGCTTGAGAGGGAATTCGAGATTGCCATCATAACCACTTCGCCATCTGTAATCTATAAAGTAGTTATGAATAACGGCAATATACTGATGATACAAAATCCGTCCAATTTGCCATCAATGATGGAAATCGATCATATTGAAGAACCCATGGTCAAAGCAAACATAATGATACCGAAAGAATACGTAGGAAGCATTATGGAACTCTGCCAGGAACGCCGCGGCACGATGCTCCACATGGAATATATTACGGAAACCAGGGTACACCTTCATTATGAAATGCCTTTGAATGAAGTTATTTATGACTTCTTTGATGCCTTGAAATCCAAAACAAGAGGCTACGGATCGCTTGACTATGAGTTTGATCATTACGAAAAATCAAATGTAGTAAAAATGGATATTCTTTTGAACAAAGATCTGGTGGACGCCTTTTCCATGATAGTGCATGAATCAAAAGCATATCAGCGCGGGCGCTTCGTTTGTGAGAAGCTGAAAGATATCATTCCGATGCATCAGTTTGAAGTGCCTATCCAAGCGGCCATCGGGCAAAAAGTCATTGCTCGTTCGACCGTCAGAGCCTTCCGAAAAGATGTTATCGCAAAATGCTATGGCGGAGATATCTCTCGTAAGAGAAAACTGTTGGAAAAGCAAAAGGAAGGTAAGAAGCGGATGCGTCAGTTTGGCAGCGTTGAAGTACCCCAAGAAGCATTCACAGCGGTTTTGAAATACGATGACAACAAATAATAAGGTAATCGGACTATATCTTCATATTCCTTTTTGCATCAAAAAATGCAGGTATTGTGCTTTTTTGTCCTATGATGGGGCAAAGGAGTACAGCCTGCATTCTGTTTATGTAAAAGCATTGCTGAAAGAGATTGCACATTATGCAAAAACACAGGCATTAAATGATTATTTGGTCGATACAATTTTTATTGGTGGCGGAACCCCTACGATTCTTGCAGCAGAAGAGATCGCGGAGATTTTGACGGCTTGCAGAAAGAGCTTTCACGTGAAGGAAGATGCTGAAATCACAATCGAATCGAATCCCGGCACTCTTACCGAGGAAAAACTCGATGCTTATCTCAAGATGGGAATCAATCGCTTAAGTATCGGCGTGCAATCGTTTGATAATCGCTTATTAGAAAGCCTTGGACGGATCCACAGCAAGGAATACTTTCTTGAAAATTACAAGAAAGCGAGAATGGCAGGTTTTTCAAATATCAATATCGATTTAATGTTTGGCCTTCCCGAACAGTCGGAGAAGCTATGGCTTGAGACTTTGGAGCAAGCAATCGCTCTTGATCCGGAGCACATTTCGTTCTACAGTCTGCAAATTGAGGAGGGTACTCCTTTTTATAAAATGCATCAAGAGGGGACTCTCACAGAAACCGATGATCTGACTGATCGAAAAATGTATCGTCAGGCGATAGATAAATTAACAAAAAACGCTTATCTTCCTTATGAAATATCAAACGCCGCAAAAGCAGGTTGTCTCTCGAAGCACAATCTTAAGTATTGGTCCCTTGTCGAATATCTCGGTCTTGGCCTTGGCTCCCACTCTTATTTTCAAGGATATCGATTTAGTAATGAAACAGACCTTACAAACTATATCGAACAATTGAACGTGCACGAAAGAACGCAGCATTTTGAGAAGCTTTTTGACCCAAAAGAAAGCCCCGTTGTCGTGTGGTCGCATAAAAACACGAGAAAAGAGGATATTGCAGAGTATCTTTTTACCGGGCTAAGGCGTCGGGAGGGGATTTCTCGTCAAGATTTCTATGAAAGATTTGCTGTTTCTGTTGATGAACTGTTTGAAAAAGAGATCAAAGGGCATCTACAAAATGGCTTAATGGAGAATAGCTCTGATGGTGGATTCCTTCGTCTAACCGCAGACGGGGTGGATCTTTCCAATTCTGTCATGGCTGATTTCGTTTAAGCCTTGCTAAGGAGGGCATCTATGGAAAAATACATTATGGCGTTAGATCAGGGAACGACGAGCTCACGTTGTATTTTGTTTGCAAAAGACGGCACACAAGCTGCGTTTGCACAAAAAGAATTTGCGCAGATCTATCCGAAGCCGGGCTGGGTCGAGCAAGATGCGATGGAAATCTGGGGAACTCAAATGGGAGTCGCCCAAGAAGCGATGCAAACCCTCGGCGCCACCTATGAACAGATTGAAGCAATCGGAATCACAAATCAAAGAGAAACATGTATCGTTTGGGATAAAAACACCGGTAAACCTGTATACAACGCTATTGTATGGCAGTGTCGCCGCACAAGTGAGTATTGTTCGAAGCTTAAGGAACGCGGATTAACGGAACAAATTCAAAGAAAGACGGGATTGCTTCCGGATCCCTATTTTTCGGCGACCAAACTTCATTGGATCCTCGAAAACGTAAAAGATGCAAGAGAAAAGGCAGAAAACGGAGACTTGCTTTTTGGAACGGTTGATACTTGGTTGATATGGAATTTGACAAAAGGTAAGAGCCACGCAACCGATGTATCCAATGCCTCAAGGACGATGCTATATAATATCAATGATCTTACTTGGGATAAAGATCTTCTTTTAGAATTCAATATACCGCAAACGATGTTGCCGGATGTAAAAGATACGAATGCTTTTTTTGGTGAAACGGATCCTGCCTTGTTTGGAGGAGGGATTCCCATCCTCGCTGCGGTAGGGGATCAACAGAGCGCCTTGTTTGGCCATGGTTGTGTCACGGGAGGCAGTGCAAAAAACACCTTTGGCACCGGTGGCTTTCTTTTAATGAACACCGGAGAAAACCCCGTATATTCTTCAAATCGCTTGTTGACGACGATTGCTTGGAGAATTGACGGAAAGCTGAATTATGCGCTTGAAGGTTCTGTTTTTGTTGCCGGTGCGGCGATACAATGGCTACGCGATGAACTCAAGTTAATCGATTCTTCTCGAGAGTCTGAAGAATGTGCACTAAAAGTAAAGGATACAAACGGAGTCTATTTTGTGCCGGCATTTGTCGGGCTTGGGGCGCCTTATTGGGAAGCGGAAGCAAGAGGCAGCATTTTTGGTCTGACTCGAGGGGCAAACAAAGACCACATAATTCGTGCGACCCTTGAATCTTTGGCCTATCAAACATACGATGTTCTTCATGCGATGGAAGAAGATGCAAAACTCTCGCTAAAGATTCTAAAAACAGATGGAGGCGCGGCATCTAACCGCTTTTTGCTGCAATTTTTAGCGGATATCACGAGCGTTCCCGTGGAGCACCCAAAGAACAGCGAGCGAACTGCATTTGGCGCGGCAAAACTTGCAGGTTTAGCGAGTGGGTTTTGGATTGATTATGAAGCCAAACAAGAAAAGCTTGAAGAAGTTGAACTTTATTCTCCCGCGATTGAAGCATTGAAAAGGAAGACTCTTTTAGAGGGCTGGAAACGTGCCATTGATTGCAGCTTGTATTATGCACAGACGGCGAAGAAGGAAGGAGCGGACAGCAATGAAATTTGATCAAACGTATCTAAAAATAATCAGAGAAACGCCAAGCTTTTCCTATGTGAAAAGCGATGAAGATCTTGCTTGGTTACTTAATTGCATCGACGGAGAGCTTGTTCCTGCCGAAAGCATAAGGAAACCAGAGAACAAAAGCTTTTTCTCTGAAGATGGTTATTACTATATCCTTCTCCCTGATATGCCCAAAATCTTGAGGGTAAATGAAATGCGCGCCGGTAAGCTTTGCAGCTTTCAGTGTAAATTCCACAGAGATCTGATTGATTACATCACGGAGTGTGAAACACGATAAAAATTTGGATAAAACTGTTGACAACGCTATCCTTTGGTGGTAAATTGAGAATGTGATTAGCACTCACTTGGATAGAGTGCTAACAAAACAGGGGGCGTACAATGGATCTAAATGAAAGAAAACTGAAGATACTGCATGCGATCGTATCTGATTTCATTCATTCTGCAGAACCGATCGGATCTCGCACTTTGTCTCGGAAGTATAGCATGGGCATCAGTCCGGCTACCATTCGAAACGAAATGTCTGATCTGGAAGAGATGGGTTTTTTGACGCACCCTTACACTTCGGCGGGAAGAGTCCCTTCTTCAAAAGCGTACCGACTCTATGTGAACGACCTGATGAAGCGCTACGAACTGTCCGATGGTGAAAAAAAGACGATTGAAGACAAACTGACCAATGGTCTTGCCGAATTTGACCGAACAATCGAACATGCCGCGAAGCTTCTGTCGGAAATGACAAATCTGATTTCCTTTGCGATTACACCAAAACAGGAAGAAGACAAATTGAAATATATCAATTTAATTCCTGTTGATGAAAACACTGTTGTGTTGATGATCGTAGCCGAAAGCGGAAAAGTCTCAAACACGGCATTGAAGCTGAAAGTTCCTTATAATGAAGAGCGCCTATCTTTTTTAGCGAAAGTAATGACCTATAATTATAGAGGAAAAACAATCTCAAATATTATGACGATGGATATCATCAAAGACTTTGAGTCCGACATGGAAGCCTTGAGTCAACTTGCCGGGTCGATTATGCCTAAGTTTATGAACACGCTTGAGGGAATGATGGATGTCGAACTATATCTTGATGGATTGACAAACATTTTCGCAATACCGGAGTACAACGATATTGAAAGAGCAAAACTGATTCTAGAAATGTTCAACCGCAAGCAAGCCTTTACTGATTTGTTGATCAACAGAGACAGCGGAATGATCATAACGATTGGCGATGAAAACTCGGACAAAGTACTCCAAGATTGCAGCTTGATTACAGCGACCTATCGAATCAACGGAAAATTAATCGGAAAGCTTGGCGTTATTGGACCGACCAGAATGAAATACGATGAGATCACTTCGGTGATTGAATACATGACAGACAATTTAAGTACAGCATACGAACTAACTGGAGGGGAAGAGGATGAATAAGGGGCACAAAGCGGATCCGGAAGCCGATTTGAAAGAAAAGGCAGAGCATAAAAAGGGTCACGCAAAAAGTGAAAAAGAAACAGCAGGGGAAGCAAAAGAGCCTGAAATAAAAGCAACGGAAAACGTCGAAGTGGAGGAAGAATTACAAGTGCGGTATTTAAGACTGGCCGCCGATTTTCAAAACTTTAAGCGTCGTACCGAAAAAGAAAAAAGCGACATTTATGCATTTGCCAACGAGAAACTCATGACAGAGCTGCTCGATGTAACAGATAACTTAGAAAGGGCGCTTTCAACAGCAGCACCGGACAACACCCTTGCCGAAGGAATCGATATGGTGCTAAAACAACTGAAGGGAGTATTGGAAAAAAACGGTTTAGAAGAAATCAAGGCAGACGGGGAAGCCTTTGACCCCAACTTCCATCATGCAGTCATGGTAGAGGCTGAGGAAAACCGCGAAAGTGGTGAAATCACAACTGTACTACAAAAGGGGTATCTACTAAATAAAAAAGTAATCCGTCCGGCAATGGTCAAAGTTGCCGAGTAAATCAGTAAAAAACGAATCAAAAACATAACCGAACAATAGGAGGTAACAAAATGGGTAAAGTAATTGGAATCGATCTTGGAACAACAAATTCATGTGTATCTGTACTGGAAGGTGGAGATCCCGTTGTCATTCCAAACGCAGAGGGAAACAGAACCACCCCGTCCGTCGTCGCATTTGCGAAAAACGGCGAAAGATTAGTTGGTGAAACAGCGAAACGTCAGGCCATCACAAATCCTGACAGAACCATTTCTTCAATCAAAAGACACATGGGAACGGATCACAAGGTTGAAATTGACGGAAAAAGCTACACACCGCAGGATATTTCTGCTATGATTCTTGCGAAGCTTAAGGCCGATGCAGAAGCGTATCTCGGAGAAAAAATCAGCGAAGCAGTCATTACAGTGCCTGCATATTTCACAGACAGTCAGAAACAAGCCACAAAGGATGCGGGTAAGATTGCAGGATTAGACGTTAAGAGAATCATCAACGAGCCAACGGCCGCTTCTCTTGCCTATGGTCTTGATAAAGACGCAACACATCATAAGATCCTTGTGTATGACCTTGGAGGCGGAACCTTCGACGTATCTGTTCTCGAACTTGGCGACGGTGTTTTCGAAGTACTTGCAACCAATGGTAACAACAAACTAGGTGGAGATGATTTTGATGATATCCTCATGAACTTTATTGCGGACAGTTTCGCAAAAGAGAACGGAGTAGATCTCAGAAAAGACAAAATGGCACTGCAAAGACTGAAAGAAGCAGCTGAAAAAGCAAAAAAAGAACTTTCGGCATCACAGACCACCAATATCAATCTGCCGTTCATCACAGTAAACACAGATGGACCGTTGCATTTGAATATGGATATCACAAGAGCAAAATTTGATCAACTGACAGGAAGCCTTGTTGAAAAAACAATCGATCCGATGAGAAAAGCGATGTCTGATGCAAACGTCACTACCGCTGATCTTGAAAAAGTCATCCTCGTCGGTGGATCTACCAGAATCCCCGCGGTACAGGATGCCGTAAAGAAGATCACAGGCAAAGATCCGTTTAAGGGAATCAATCCGGACGAATGTGTAGCAATTGGTGCTGCAATCCAAGCCGGAGTCCTCACGGGCGAAGTAAAAGACGTCCTTCTTCTCGACGTTACTCCGCTTTCGCTTTCGATTGAAACTCTCGGCGGCGTTGCAACGAGATTGATCGAAAGAAACACAACCATCCCGACAAAGAAGAGCCAGACCTTCTCGACTGCGGCCGACAATCAGAGCGCTGTTGACATCCATGTTATGCAAGGCGAAAGAGAAATGGCGGCAGGAAACATCACACTTGGACGCTTCCAGCTCACAGGAATTCCGCCGGCCCCGCGTGGAGTACCGCAGATCGAAGTCACGTTTGACATCGATGCAAACGGTATCGTGAATGTCAGTGCAAAAGATCTTGGAACCGGAAGAGAGCAAAGAATCACAATCACATCGTCCACAAAGCTCTCGGATGACGAAATCAAACAAAAGATTAAAGAAGCGGAACAGTTCGCTGATGAAGATAAAAAGCACAAAGAAGAAGTGGAAACCAGAAATCGCGCCGAGACTCTTGTTTATGAAACAGAGAAATCTCTCAAAGATCTTGAAGGCAGCTTGAGCGAAGAAGAAAAGAGCCAAATCACTGCGGCAAAAGATGATCTGAGTCAGGCTCTCGACAATGGCACAATAGAAAGCATCAAGGAAAAAACGGAAGTTCTAACCGAGAAATTCCACACTATTTCTGCTAAAATGTATGAAAAAGCACAGCAGGCACAAGGTGGAGCTGACCCGAACATGGGCGGAGAAGGATTTGATCCGGGCAATATGGGTGGCGCAGCCGCCGATGATAATTCTTCTGCTGCAGGAGACAATGTCGTTGATGCAGACTACGAAGTAGTCGATGAAGACAAGAAAAACTAAGAACTACAGAGCAAATCAATACTTATCTGCCGGGATCCAAAAGATCCCGGCAAATATCATGAGTACGGGGGAATAAAGGTCAATGGCAGAGAATAAAAGGGATTACTATGAAGTCTTAGGCATTCAAAAAGGCGCTAAGGAAGCAGAAATCAAATCGGCTTTTAGAAAAAAGGCGATGGAGTTTCATCCTGACCGAAACGCCGGAGACAAGACTGCCGAAGAAAAGTTTAAAGAAGTAAATGAAGCATACGAAGTCCTGTCTAACCCCCAAAAAAAAGACAAGTACGACAGATTTGGCCACGCAGGGGTCGATCCAAACGCCGGATTTAACGGCGGGGGCTTTGCAGGTGGATTCGGTGGAGGCTTCGAAGATATCTTCGGGGATCTTTTTGGTGGCATTTTTGGCGGCGGTGGTGGCGGAGGCTATGCACAGTCAAGAAGAAACGGACCGCAAAAAGGTGCCGATCTTCAAAAAAATGTTCGCATCACGTTTGAAGAAGCGGCTTTTGGTGTGAAAAAAAATATCACGCTCAACAAATACACTGCATGCAAAGACTGCGACGGTAGCGGCGCAGAAAAAGGATCTTCCAAAGCGACTTGCCCGGTATGTAACGGAAGCGGTGAAGTCAGAACTACACAAAAAACACCTTTTGGGCAGTTTACTAATGTGCAAGCCTGTAGTCGTTGCGGCGGAACCGGTCAAGTGATCGAAAAACCTTGCCAGACTTGCAGTGGCAGCGGGAAAGTTCGTCAACAGGTGACTATCGCTGTCGAAATTCCTGCGGGAGTGGATAATGATTCGGTCATTTCTGTCAAAGGACAGGGGGAACCGGGAGCAAAAGGTGGACCAAACGGCGATCTTTATGTCGTCATATCGGTGGAACAACATAGATTGTTCAAGAGAAAAGGATCTGATCTCTGGTTAGAGATGCCCATTACTTTTGTACAGGCAGCTCTTGGTGATGAAATTATTGTACCGACACTGAAAGAAAAAGTGAGTTATAAAATACCCGAAGGGACACAACCGGATACCGTGTTCCGTCTCAAAGGGAAGGGCATCAAGTCACTGCGTTCCAGCAAGGTGGGAGACCTTTATATTAGAGTACTTCTTGAGGTTCCTACAAAGCTTTCCTCTGAGGAGAAGAAAGCACTCAAAGCTTTTGGTGATTCTCTTGCAAGTGAAAGACATGGCAATAGGAAACACTTCCTCGATACAGTGAAAGAACTGTTCAAGTAATAACGGGAGATAGTATGGATTATACTGAAATTACGATCTTCACAAATAAAGAAAGCCTTGACCCGCTTTCCTGCGTCATAACTGACCTGGGAATAGCGGGTTTTGCCGTTGAAGATCCGGCCGATTTCGAAGAGCTTTTAAATAAAAAAAATGCATATGATTGGGATTACATCAATGAGGAAATCCTTCCGCAAGAGGGCGACCCTGTTCGAATCACCCTTCATTTTGAAGACACCCTGGAGGGGATGGAACTGATGGATCTTGTATTGGAAGAAATCAGACCATTTGATGTCGAAAAAGTAGAGATAAGAAGCGTCTCCGATAATGATTGGAAAGACAAGTGGAAGGAATACTTCAAACCCTCCAAAGTCTCGGAACACATTGTCGTAAAACCAAGCTGGGAACCGTATGAAGCAACAAGCCCCGATGAAATGGTGATTGAAATCGATCCGGGTATGGCGTTCGGTACAGGAACGCATCCTACGACCAGTCTTTGTATCGTGTTATTAGAAAAATATATGCCTTTGGGTGGAGATGTTCTTGATGTTGGCTGTGGATCGGGTATTTTGTCGATTGCTGCCGAAAAACTTGGCGCCGGTAAGGTCCTTGGTGTCGATATCGATCCGGTGGCGGTGCAGGTTTCTTTGGAAAACGTTGCTTTAAATGAAGGGCAAAAAAAGATTGAAATTGCCTATGGAGATCTGACAAAAGGAATTTCCTATCGGGCCGACGTTGTGGTTGCAAATCTGATGGCGGATCTGGTTGTTCTTTTATCAAAAGATGTTGCGAAACACTTGAAGCCTTCGGGAATCTACATTTCTTCGGGAATTTTGATCGAAAAACAGGAAATGGTCGTAGCTGCATTAAAAGCGCAGGGCTTTGAATTACTTGAAATCTTGGAAAAGGACGAGTGGTGTGCCATTGCTGTGAAATATATCGCTGAGGGAGATCAGGCATGAGCCGATTTTTTGTTGAAAACGCAATAATCAAAGAAGACCTAATTGAGATTATCGATCCTGAAGATATCAAACATATCAGCAAGGTGCTGCGCCTCCGAATAGGAGATCAAATCGATGTTTCCGACACAGTTGCTTTTGAATATGAAACAGAAATCGTTTCCATTGAAGCAGGAGTAATCAGAGTACGCATTCTTGCCAAGCAAAGCTTTACCAGAGAGCCAAAGCTTTGGGTTTCCCTTTACCAAGGGGTTCCCAAACAGGGGAAAATGGAAGAAATCATACAGAAATCAGTTGAACTGGGTGTTCATGAAATCATACCGCTCATGACGGAACGTACTGTTGTTGATGATAAAAAAAACGTTGATAAAAAGACAGAACGTTGGCAGAGAGTATCTGCTGAGGCTGTAAAACAATGCAGACGGGGAATCATCCCCAAAATAGGGAACACGAAAAAACTAAGCGAAGCAGTCGAAGATTTTTCAACCTACGATTTGGTTCTCTTCCCTTATGAAGCAGAACAAAATCAAACAATCAAAACGGTTTTAAAATCATTGGAAACGAAACCCAAAACCATAGCATTCGTGATTGGTCCGGAAGGTGGTTTTTCAAAAGAAGAAGCGAAAACCATTATTTCTCGAGGAGGTCAATCGGTTTCACTTGGAAAAACGATACTGCGCACTGAAACGGCGGGACCGGCCAGTCTTGCAATGATTTTCTATGAGTTGGAGTTGGAATGAAAAAAATTGCTTTTTATACGCTTGGTTGCAAAGTCAATCAATATGAGACGCAAGCATTAAAAGAAAAATTTGTTTCCCTTGGATATGAAATCGTAGGAGAACAAGAGATTGCTGATGTTTACGTAATCAATACCTGCACTGTGACAGGACTTGCTGACAGAAAATCAAGGCAGTATATCAGACGGATAAAAAAGAATCATCCGCAGAGCATCACTGCGGTGATAGGTTGCTATGCACAAACGCGTCCCGAGGAGGTCAAAGCCATCGACGGAGTGGATATTGTGCTTGGAACCAATGAGAAGAATAACTTGCCGAATTATGTCGAAGCCTTTTTTGAAAATAGAGGTGAGCAACTTTCTCATATCAAAGCCTATGAAGAACTGAACGAATACGAAGAAACCGGTGTGATTACCTCGATGGAATCGAGAACCCGGGCCTACCTCAAGATTCAAGAAGGCTGCAATCAGTTTTGTTCTTATTGCATCATTCCTGTTGCCAGAGGAAGTATCAGAAGTCGTCGGCTGGAAGAAATAAAAAAAGAAGCAGAGAATTTGATTGCAAAGGGATTTAAAGAAATAGTAATCACTGGCATTAATACAGCACTATACGGAGCGGAAAACGTCTTGAAATCAACAGGAGAAGGCGAAGAAGCCGTTTTCGGAGTGGAGGCCGTAATTCGTTTGCTGAATGAAATCCCCGGAGAATTCAGGATACGATTGGGGTCTTTAGAACCTACCGTAATTAATGCAGCCTATGTGAAAAGACTGCTTACCTATGAAAAACTTTGTCCACATATGCATCTATCGTTGCAAAGCGGAAGCGACAAGATTCTTTCGTTGATGAATCGCCACTATAATCGAGAGGCTTATCAAGAAATCGTCAAGGTGCTTCGCCAACATGATCCTGGTTATGGCCTGTCGACGGACATTATTGTTGGTTTTCCGGGTGAAACGGAGAATGACTTTAATGAGAGCGTTGATCTTGTTGAAAAAATCGGATACAGCAAAGTACACGTTTTCCCTTATTCTCAAAGGGAAGGGACCCGTGCGGCAGGTTTCTCAGATCAAATCTCTCCAAAAGTGAAAAAGGAACGAGCCGCAAAATTGACGGCGAAATCAGAAGCTGCGGCCATAAAGTTCCACCAAAGTCTTTGCGGAACAACAAGAAAGGTTCTTTTTGAAGAATACAGCGAAAAGGATAGCGAAATACAAGGTTTGTCAGATAATTATATACGTATCTACTGTTCGGTAAGTGATGCTCAAAAAGCGGAAGCGCTCTTACATCGTTTCGCAGACGTCCAGCTAATCACTCCTTATAAAGATGGGATAAAAGGGGATTGCAGATAGGGAACGAAAGGTGTATTATGATTTGGCACGCACTTTGATGCGTAAGAGATTGGTAGGTGAAAAACAGAGATGGATAATTGCATTTTTTGCAAGATTATTGACAAAGAGATTCCTGCGGATATCATTTATGAAGATGATGTAATCCTTGCATTTCATGATCTTGAACCACAGGCTCCCGTACATCTGCTTATCGTTCCGAAGAAACATCTGACATCACTTGATGATGTTGAATTTGAGGATATCGATGCACTGGGTTGGTTGATGGCAAAGGTAAAAGATATTGCAGCTTCTCAGGGAATCGAAACCGGTTATCGTTTAGTATGTAACTGCGGTGAAGATGCCATGCAAACCGTGAAGCATTTACATTTTCATCTGCTTGGCAAGAGGAAAATGCTTTGGCCTCCGGGCTGAGTAAAGGATAGAAATATTTGACTTGATTATTAGCACATTTCTGTGTATAATAGATTCGTTGTAGACTATGCCGTTCAGATTGCTTCGGCATAGTTCCAGATTAGCGGAACCCGAAGCAAAGCGCATCTTTAGTCCAAGATACGAGGGGAGGGATAAAGAAGAAATGGCACAGGTCGTTGTAAGAGAAGGTGAAAACCTCGAAAGCGCTCTGAAAAGATTCAAGCGTTCATGCGCGAGAGATGGAGTGATGTCCGAACTGAGAAAGAGAGAACATTACGAAAAGCCCAGCGTGAAGAGAAAGAAAAAATCAGAAGCAGCACGTAAAAAAGCAAAGAAATTCTAAAAATGTACCAATGATTAGTTAGTAAAGAAGGTGTAGCGAATGTCTCTAAAGGATAGACTGGCCGACGACTATAAGGAAGCCATGAAAGCAAAGGATGAGATTCGCAAAAATACTGTGATTTTTGCCCGTGCGGCTGTGAAGCAGTACGAGGTGGATCACAGGGTAGAGCTTGACGAAGCGGGAGTCATTGACATCCTGGCAAAGCAGATTAAAATGAGAAGAGATGCCCTCTCTGATTTTGAGAAAGCAGGACGAACGGATCTTTCAGAAGCCTACAACAAAGAAATAGACATCTTGTTGCAGTATATGCCAAAACAATTGACGGAGGAGGAGATTCTTTCAATCGTCAAGGAAGTTGCAAAAGAACTCGGACTTGAGGACGGAAAGCAAAGTATGGGGAAACTCATCGGCGCCGTGATGCCAAAGGTAAAGGGTCGTGCAGATGGCAATATCGTCAAAAAGATTGTCGAAACTGTGCTCTCGTAGCACAATACAATGTAATAACATGATAACCCGGTTTTTGCCGGGTTATTTTTCTTATCTGACTTTTGCAGGCAGTGTATCCGCTTGTAATGTTTCTTTGATTTTCGGTTGATATTCTAAAGAAACGTTTGATGTTTAGATGTATAGTATACTATAATGATACAATAAAACGGCAATGTGCTAAAGCGGCAGTGAAAGACCAAAGAAAGGAACTATTGCGATTGGAAACCTTAGGAACAGAAGAACTCAGAATCAAGATTGATGAAGACCTTGATGGCAAGGAATTATTCGGGAACCTTGATTTGAATTTAAAAATCCTTTGTGATTATTTCGATGTGGATATTGTCCAAAGAGAGGATCAAATCCTCATTCGAGGGGAAGCGAACGCGAAGGCGGCAGAGGTCATTGAGGAACTTCTTTCTATAATAAAAGATGGCGAAACCTTAGATGCTCAAAAGGTCAATTATGTCATTAGTTTAAAAGAAAAAGGACTGTCCTATAAAGAAAGTAAGGTCAATCGTGATGTGATTTGCTATACACACCGCGGTAAACCCGTCAAACCAAAAACCCTGGGACAGACGGATTATGCGAAGCAAATTAAAAATACAGATATCGTCTTTGG
Organism: Eubacteriales bacterium; assembly: GCA_028693645.1. Lineage (GTDB taxonomy): Bacteria > Bacillota > Clostridia > Peptostreptococcales > Anaerovoracaceae > STD2-154. Next base: position 61,660 of record JAQUUY010000001.1, read on the forward strand.
AATCGGACCCGCGGGAACCGGCAAAACATATATCGCTGTAGCCATGGCTGTCAATGCGTTTAAGAATAAGGAAGTCGAAAAAATCGTTCTTGCAAGACCTGCGGTAGAAGCCGGAGAACGTCTGGGTTTTCTCCCGGGAGATTTGCAAGAAAAGGTTGATCCCTATTTAACACCCTTATACGATGCGCTTTATGATATACTGGGAAGAGACAGCACTTTGCGCTTAAAAGAGAGAGAAGCGATTGAGGTCGTGCCCTTAGCCTATATGCGCGGGAGGACACTTGACAATTCTTTCATTATACTTGATGAAGCACAAAATACGACAAGAGAGCAAATGAAAATGTTTCTGACAAGACTTGGTTTTGGCTCAAAAGCCGTCATTACCGGGGACATTACACAGATTGACTTGCCTCGAGGAAAAACATCTGGGTTAATTGAAGCAACAAAGATACTGGAAGGAACTTCTGATATCGGTTTCTGCTTCTTGAAGGACTCCGATGTTGTCAGGCATCCGCTGGTGAGAAAAATCATTAACGCCTATGAAAAGTACGAAAAAGAAAATCCAAGCATCAATGAATAAACTTGCATCGTTACAACAATACAATGTTATGGAAAGTAGTGGGAACGTTTATGGAAATCGTATTCAGTGAAGAACGAATGCCGGGACAACACATCGTTGACCTGATGGAAAAAGCGGGAACGCTATGTGTGCAAGCAGAAGGTATCGACTCCGAACGGGTCACTGTTTCGGTTACGTTTGTGAGTAACGAAGAGATTCGTGAACTAAACAAACTTTATCGTAGCGTTGATTCTGTGACCGATGTGCTTTCTTTTCCCCAATATGAGGACCTAATAGAGATTCCAAAGACAGGAGAACTTTGTCTTGGAGATGTTGTGATTTGTACAGAACAAGCTCTACTTCAAGCAGATGAATATGGTCACACTCCGGATCGTGAACTCGTTTATCTTTTTGTTCATAGCATTTGCCATCTGTTGGGTTACGACCACATGGAAGACGAAGAAAAGGAAGAGATGAGAAAACTCGAAGAAACGATTATGAAAAAGTTGGATTTGGAAAGGGGTTAAATTACAATGGATGAAAAAGCTCTTTTTCTGGAAGCAAAAAAAATGCTTCCTCTTGCGTATGCACCGTTTTCAAATTTTCATGTCGGCGCCGCCCTGCTGACAAAAGACGGAAAGCTTTTTACGGGGGTTAATGTAGAAAACTCTTCTTACGGAGCCACAATCTGTGCCGAGAGAACGGCCTTTGTCAAAGCGGTTTCGGAAGGCTATCGTGATTTCAGCGCGATTGCGATTGCGTCAAGTGGCGGGGAAGCACTTCCTTGTGGAATCTGCCGTCAGTTTATGTATGAATTTAATGATGATTTAAAAATTATATGCGGAGAAGATGAAAATAATCTCCATATTTATCGTTTGAATGAACTTCTCCCCGGCGGATTTCGCTTGCGAGAAAAATAAAGAAAGGAAAAGCAGGGCTGATATAAGACGCTCTTGCAAGAATAAAATGAAATCTGGATTTATTGGAATCATCGGCAGGCCAAATGTTGGAAAATCAACGTTATTAAATGCGATTCTCGGAGAAAAAATTGCGATTACAACGGATAAGCCGCAGACGACGAGAAACAGCATCCGTGGGATTTATACGAGACTCGATGGAGCAACAGAAGGCTGCCAAATGGTCTTTATTGACACTCCTGGGATTCACAAGCCCAAAAATAAATTGGGGGCGTATATGACGGATATGGCGCTTTCTACATTAAAAGAAGTCGATGTCATCCTTTTTCTTGTTGACAGTGATTTGTCGCAAGGTCCCGGAGATCCTTATATCGTTGAACTTTTAAAACAAACGGAAACACCAAAAATATTGATTATCAATAAAATCGATTTGCTCGAACCGGAGTATTTCCGTGCGATGTATGAGGAATACGAAGCCTTAGGTGTCTTTGACTCTATCTACGGAGTCTCGGCACTGGAAGGAAAAAATGTTCCGGCGTTGTTGGAAAAGATTGAAAGCCTTCTGGTTGAGGGACCCATGTTTTTCCCTGACTATATGGTGACGGATCATCCGGAACGTTTTATCGTTAGTGAACTGATACGTGAGAAGATATTGCTTTACCTTGAAGATGAAGTTCCGCACGGTGTGGCCGTTGAAATCGAGAGTTACAGTGAAGAACCAAAAATCACAAAAATCGGGGCGGTAATTTACTGCGAAAAGAAATCGCACAAAGGGATTATCATCGGAAAAGAAGGAAAAAAACTAAAAGGGATTGGGAAAAGTGCAAGGCTTGAAATCGAAGGTCTTCTCGGCACAAAAGTATTTTTAGAGATTTGGGTCAAGGTGAGAGAAAACTGGAGGAACAGCGATTTTGCTATTTCTGATTTAGGGTACAAGAAAGAATGAGCAATCGATGATTACGGAGTCGGAAGGCATCGTTCTAAAGCAAGTCAAAACAGTTGGCGGCAGAAGGATGATTGTACTATTGACCAAGCGTTTCGGAAAGATTAGCGCGGGAACATCCATTGACGAAAAGGGAAAGAACCGTTCCGCTCTTGCTTTGCGTCCTTTTACTTACGGAAAGTATGAGCTATATAAGAATGCGGATAATTTTCATTTGAATGTCGGTGAAACGATTGCAAGTCATTATGGAATCGGCGGAGATGTGGATAAGTATATGGCCGCATCCTATGTGATGGAATTTACCGAAAAGCTCGCAGTCGAAGGAATGGTCTGTACGGAACTTTTTCGTCTCTTGTCAGACTTCCTTGATATCATCGAACGTAGGACTAAGAAATTCGGGATTCTTGTAATTGCGTATATACTGAAAGCACTAAAAATATCGGGGCATGCTCCGATACTGGAAGCCTGTGTCAGGTGTGGAAAAAGAGAAGCGTTAAATAGTATTGATATAAAAGAAGGAGGAATCCTTTGCGGAGAATGCAGAAACTCTGCAAACTCTAATGAACGATTGATTTATGATGTGGAATTTGATATAGTTAATGCGCTGAGGTATCTGACGGATCAGCCGCTGCATAAGCTGGAACGTCTTGCTTTGGATGATGCTACGCTTGAAAGTCTTTGGCGAATCATGAAAGCGTATCTTTCCTATCATTTAGAAATCAGCGGGCTAAAGAGTGAGGAATTCCTGTAAATCATTGAAACAGTTATCTCATCAATGAACGAAAAGGAGAAAGGGGTATCATTATGGAAATCACATTAGAAAAAATTGAGCTTGTTAAGGATAGAACCGGCGTAAGCTACAAAGAGGCAAAAGAAGCACTCGAAGAGGCTGAAGGAAGTGTTGTCGACGCAATCATCAGCATTGAAGAATTGATTGATATCAAGGCTAAAAGCCGTCTTGGAGAGCATGGCGCGCATCTTATTGATAAAATCAAGGCGGCGGTCACAAAAGGAAATGTTTCGAAAGTAATCGTAAAAAAAGACGAAGAAGTGCTGCTCAATCTCCCGGTAAATATCGGAATTATTGGAACAGTGCTTGCTCCTTGGGCAGCAGTTGCCGGAGTCATCGCTGTTTTTGGGACGAAATGTACTGTGGAACTGGTCAAAGAAGACGGTGAGATTATTGAAGTGAGTGACATCGCAGCAGATAAGATCGAAGAAGTCGTTGAAAAAGGTTCTATCCTTGCCGAAGAAGTTAAAAACAAAGGCATGGATGTCTTTGACAGTGTAAAAACAAAAGCAGGGGATGCGATTAATAAAGCAAAAAAAGAAGATTTTGAATGTGCCTGCGGAAGTGACAAAGAATGTGACGAAAACTGCACTTGCGGTTGTTCCGGAGAAACCTCGGAAAAAGAACTCTAAAGACACACAAAATATATCGTTTCGAAAAAGCAAAATATTATGAGATGGAGTTAACGTTAAGAGTATGAGCAAAGAATTTTCATTGGATATCATTGTGGCCCTGGCAAAATCCAGAGGCTTTGTTTTCCCCGGTTCTGAAATTTATGGCGGTCTTGCAAACACGTGGGATTATGGCCCGATCGGTGTGGAACTGAAAAACAACGTAAAAAAAGCATGGTGGAAAAAGTTCATTCAGGAATCAAAATACAACGTAGGTCTTGATGCCGCCATTTTGATGAACCCAAAAGCTTGGGTCGCATCCGGCCATGTGGGTGGTTTTTCCGACCCCCTGATCGATTGTAAAAAGTGTCAGTCTCGCTTTCGCGCCGATAAAATCATAGAAGATTACATGAAAGAAAAAGAAGGCGTGACGGCAACGGTAGATGGCTGGTCCAACGAAAAATTGGAAGCATATATTGTCGATGAAAAAATCCCTTGCCCCGAATGTGGGCAGAGCGAATTTACTTCCATTCGAAAATTTAATCTTATGTTCAAAACCTTCCAAGGCGTAACAGAAGATTCAAAAGCGGAAATCTTTTTACGTCCGGAAACAGCACAAGGAATTTTCGTAAATTTCAAAAACGTTGCCAGAACGACAAGAAAAAAGATGCCGTTTGGAATCGGACAAATTGGAAAGTCTTTCAGAAACGAGATTACTCCCGGTAATTTCACTTTCCGTACGAGAGAATTTGAACAGATGGAGCTTGAGTTTTTCTGTAAGCCCGGTACGGACATGGAATGGTTCCTATATTGGAAGGATTATTGTGTCAACTGGCTTTCTTCGCTTGGAATGAACATGGAGCATATCAAACTTCGTGATCATGAAGCAGAAGAACTTTCCCATTACAGCAATGCAACGACCGACATCGAATATCACTTCCCGTTTGGATGGGGCGAATTGTGGGGTATCGCTGATCGTACCGACTTTGATTTAAAACAGCATATTGAACATTCGGGACAAGATATGTCTTATCTTGATCCGGAAACAAATGAGAAATATGTACCTTATTGCATAGAACCATCCTTAGGTGCTGATCGAGTGACTTTGGCATTTCTCTGTGATGCTTATGATGAAGAGATTCTTACCGATGCGAACGGAAAAGAAGATAAGAGAGTCGTTATGCGATTCCATCCCGCATTGGCACCGTTTAAAGCTGCTGTTCTTCCCCTTACAAAAAAACAATGTGAGGCTGCAGAAGCATTACATGAAGAACTCTCAAAATATTATATGACAGACTATGATGTTCCCGGAAGTATCGGAAAACGCTATAGAAGGCAAGACGAAACCGGAACACCATATTGCATTACAGTCGATTTTGAAACAGCAGAAGATAATTCCGTTACCGTTCGGGACAGAGATACGATGGAACAAATTCGTATCCCCATTACCGATTTAAAAAAATATCTTGATGAGAAGCTAATGTTTTAGGAGGACTATCAAAAAAATGGGCAAAAAGTATGTGTACTTATTTCAAGAAGGAAACGGATCGATGCGAGAATTGCTTGGCGGTAAAGGAGCAAATCTGGCGGAGATGACAAATCTCGGGATGCCTGTACCACAAGGCTTTACGATTACCACAGAAGCCTGTACTCAATACTATATTGATGGGGAAACGATCAACGAATCGATTCGTTCTGAAATCATGGAGTACGTTAAGGAACTCGAAAAGATTACAGGGAAAAAATTCGGAGATACAATTAATCCGTTGCTTGTCTCTGTTCGATCCGGATCTAGAGCATCCATGCCGGGAATGATGGATACGATTCTAAATCTCGGTCTCAATGACGAGGTAACAGCCGCTTTTGCTCATAAAACAAATAATGCCCGCTTTGCGTATGACTCCTATAGGCGTTTTATTCAAATGTATTCCGATGTCGTTATGGAAGTCGGAAAAGCATATTTTGAAAAACTGATTGATGCAATGAAAGAAAAGAGAGGTGTCAAACTTGACACTGAACTTTCTGCTGATGATTTGAAAGAATTGGCACAGCAGTTTAAAGATGCTTACAAAGAAAAGATTGGTGAGGAATTCCCAAATAATGCGGTTGATCAGCTTTTTGGCGCAATCAAAGCGGTCTTCCGTTCTTGGGATAACCCGAGAGCAGTCTACTACAGACGCATGAATGATATTCCTTCTGATTGGGGAACGGCAGTAAACGTTCAGTCAATGGTCTTTGGAAACATGGGTGAAACATCGGGAACCGGTGTTGCCTTTTCGAGAAGCCCTTCGACAGGAGAGCCTAAACTCTACGGAGAATTCCTTATGAATGCCCAGGGCGAAGACGTTGTTGCCGGTATTCGTACTCCGCAGACAATCGATCAACTAAAAGAAACAAATCCAGTGGTATACGAAGAATTCTACAAAATCGTATACACTTTGGAAAAACATTATAAAGATATGCAAGATATGGAGTTTACGATTGAAGAAGGAAAACTCTATATGCTTCAAACCAGAAACGGAAAGAGAACCGCCGCTGCTGCACTTAAGATAGCCTGCGATCTTGTTGATGAAGGCTTGATTACAGAAAAAGAAGCAGTGTTAATGATCAATCCAAAGCAGCTTGATGCCTTGTTGCATCCGCAATTTGACCCGAACGCCTTAAAGGCCGCAACCGTCATTGGAACCGGACTGCCGGCTTCTCCGGGAGCCGCTTGCGGAAAAGTCGCTTTTACAGCAGAAGATGCAACAGCGATGGCAAAAAAAGGTGCAGATGTTATTCTTGTTCGTCTTGAGACTTCACCCGAAGACATCGAAGGGATGCATTTTTCACAAGGTATCTTGACCGTCAGAGGCGGAATGACTTCTCATGCGGCTGTTGTCGCTCGCGGAATGGGAACCTGCTGTGTTTCCGGCTGTGGCGATATTAAAGTAGATGAAGCAAACAAAGTCTTTACTCTCGGTGGGAAAACATTCCACGAGGGCGATTATATTTCGCTTGATGGATCCAACGGGAAAATCTATGGGGAAGAGATTGATACAATCGATGCCTCAATCTCAGGTGAATTTGGACGCCTTATGAGTTGGGCTGATCAGTTCAGAACCTTGAAAATCCGCACAAATGCTGATACTCCGCATGATGCAGCGCAAGCCGCAAAGTTTGGTGCAGAAGGAATTGGTCTTTGCAGAACAGAGCACATGTTCTTTGACGCCGCAAGAATCGCTGCGATGAGAGAAATGATCGTATCAAAGAGCGAAGCCCAAAGAAGAACAGCACTCGCTAAATTGCTTCCGATGCAAAGAAGTGATTTTGAAGGCATTTACGAAGCGATGCAAGGCTTCCCTGTAACCATTCGTTTCCTTGATCCTCCGCTACATGAATTCCTGCCAACGGAAGAAGATGATATTCAGGCGCTTGCAAAAGACATGAACATGAAAGTGGAGGATTTAAAAGCAGTCATTGTTTCTCTCCATGAATTCAATCCGATGATGGGACACAGAGGTTGCCGTTTGAGCGTTTCTTATCCGGAGATCGCAGAAATGCAAACAACGGCTGTCATCGAAGCGGCAATCAATGTTCAAAAGAAGCATAGCGATTGGAAGATGGTTCCGGAAATCATGATTCCGCTTATCGGTGAGTTAAAAGAACTCGCATATGTTAAGAATATCGTTGTGGAAACCGCGGATAAGATTATTGCCAAAGCAGGGATTGAAATGAAATACCTTGTCGGAACGATGATTGAAATTCCAAGAGCGGCTTTGACTGCTGATGAGATTGCCAAGGAAGCTGAATTTTTCTCCTTTGGAACGAATGATCTTACACAAATGACCTTTGGGTTCAGCCGTGATGATGCAGGATCCTTCCTCGGCGCGTATTATGAGAAAAAAATCTACGAAAGCGATCCGTTTGCAAAATTAGACCAGAATGGTGTCGGAAAACTTGTCAAAATGGCAGTTGAACTTGGCCAAAAGACAAGACCTGATATCAAACTCGGTATTTGCGGAGAACATGGCGGAGATCCTTCCTCCATCGAATTCTGCCACAATGCAGGTCTCCATTATGTCTCTTGTTCGCCCTTCCGTGTTCCGATTGCAAGACTTGCAGCGGCACAATCCGCAATCAAAGCGGCAAAATAGACATAGAGCAGTTGCTCTGTGAGGACAAGAAACAGATTGTGAATTGCGAATTATTTGGGGGCGGAGCGATCCGTCCCCGTTTTTTTGATTTTCGGCTGAATTTTATTCGTAAAACAGCTGATAATTATTCAGAATCAGTTTGCATTTATGCAGCATATTTGATAGTATATTGTTTAAAAAAAGAATGGAGAACAAAAATTGAAACCATTTAAAAGAGTCCTTGTGGCAAACCGCGGAGAAATCGCGATTCGCGTGTTTCGGGCTTGCAAAGAGCTTGGAATCCGTACCGTTGCGATCTATTCAGAAGAAGATCAATATGCTTTGTTTCGAACAAAAGCAGATGAATCATATAAAATTGGAAACGGGAAATCCGCTGTTGATGCTTATTTGGGAATTGGTGAAATCATTGAGCTGGCAAAAGCAAAAGGGGTCGATGCCATTCATCCCGGCTATGGTTTCTTATCCGAAAACACTGACTTTGCAAGACTTTGCGAGGAAGCAGGTATTGTTTTTATCGGGCCAACCTATGAAATGATGGAACAGCTCGGAGACAAGGTTACCTCGAAACTTGTCGCGGCAAAGGTCGGAGTTCCAACGATCCCCGGTGTAGAAAAAGTAATTGCCTCAGAAAAAGAAGCTCTCGAATATGCCGCATTTTGTGGATATCCTGTCATGCTTAAGGCTTCGGCCGGTGGCGGTGGGCGCGGAATGCGTGTCGTCAGAGACGAAAAAGACCTGATTGCGGAATTCAGAAGCGCAAGCAGTGAAGCCGGAAAAGCATTCGGAATCGATGCGATATTTATTGAAAAATATATTGAACATCCAAAACATATTGAAGTCCAGATTCTCGGCGATAATTACGGTGGACTCGTGCATCTTTATGAGCGTGATTGCTCCGTACAGAGACGTCATCAAAAAGTAGTTGAAATGTCACCGGCACTTTGCCTTTCAGAAGAACAAAGACAAAGAATTTGTGCAGATGCTTTGAAAATTGCGGGAGCAGTGAGCTATCGAAACGCCGGAACTGTAGAATTCCTTCTTGACCAAGAAGGGAATCACTATTTTATTGAGATGAATCCAAGAATTCAGGTTGAACACACCGTGAGTGAAATGGTGACTGGGATTGACATCGTTCAGTCTCAGATTCTCATCGCCCAAGGCTATCCACTTTCCTCTGATAAAGTAAATATCAAGGGTCAGGAATCGATTGTGCCTAATGGCTATTCTATCCAATGTCGTATCACAACAGAAGATCCGGAAAACGGCTTCGCTCCTGATACGGGAACCTTGGATGTCTACCGGACCGGCTCGGGCTTTGGCATTCGTCTTGACGGAGGAAACGGATTTACCGGCGCAAAGATTACCCCTTATTATGACAGCCTGCTTGTTAAGGTGACTTCATGGGCGCGCACCTTTGAAGATGCAATCGAAAAATCAGCAAGAGCTTTGGATGAAATCAAAATCAAAGGAGTGAAAACAAACATTGGCTTTCTTCTTAATGTTTTGAATCACCCTGTTTTTCGTGCGGGCCAATGCAATACCGGTTTTATCGGTGAGCATCCCGAACTCTTTGAAATCAAGGCAAGCGTAGATAAAGAATTGAAGCTGATTCGTTTTCTCGGAGAAAAAGCGGTCAATGAGCACCATGAGAACAAACCGCAATTCAATATTCCTTATGTGCCGGATCTTTCGGATCGTGGTACAAAACCCGGAAGCAAGCAGCTTCTTGACGAATTGGGGCCAAAGAAACTTTCTTCTTGGATACTCGGGCAAAAGCAGCTACTGATTACCGATGCCACGATGCGCGACGCACAACAATCTCTGATGGCAACAAGACTCAGAACTATTGACATGCAACGAATTGCGCCTGCAATGTCAAAATTGGCAGGAGATCTCTTTTCGATTGAGTTATGGGGCGGAGCGACGTTTGATGTTGCCTATCGCTTTTTAAATGAATCTCCTTGGGAGCGATTGGCAGTTCTTCGTGAGAGTATTCCAAACGTCATGTTTCAAATGCTTCTTCGCGGTGCAAATGCTGTCGGTTATAAAAACTATCCGGATAATGTCGTTAAACGCTTTATAAAAGAAGCAGCAGCATCCGGAATCGATGTTTTCAGAATTTTTGATTCCTTAAACTGGAATGAAGGAATGGTTGTATCGATTGATGAAGTTCTCAGTCAAAACAAAGTGGCTGAGGTTGCCCTTTGTTATACAGGGGATATCCTTGATAAGTCAAAGAATAAATATGATTTGGCATATTATGTCCGAAAAGCAAAAGAAATCGAAAAGATGGGGGCACATATTTTATGCATTAAAGATATGTCGAGCCTCTTGAAACCAATGGCAGCGTATGATTTGATAAAAGCACTTAAGAACGAAGTATCAATTCCGGTGCATCTGCATACCCACGACACCAGCGGTAACGGTGGAGCAACACTGATGATGGCGGCGATGGCCGGCGTAGACATTGTTGATGCGGCATTTAGCAGTATGGCAGGGCTCACGAGTCAACCATCCTTAAACTCTCTTGTTGCGGCACTGAAAAATACGGAACGCGACACACTCCTTTCCCAGGATGATTTGCAAGCGATTTCAAACTATTGGAGTGATGTTAGACCTGTTTATCAGCAATTTGAATCTGAACTCAAAGCAGGAACCGCGGAAATCTATAAATATGAGATTCCAGGAGGACAGTATTCCAATCTGAAACCTCAGGTTGAAAGCTTTGGACTGGGGCATAAATTTGAAGATGTAAAAGAAATGTTCAAAAATGTAAACGAGATGCTCGGGGATATCGTAAAAGTTACGCCATCGTCGAAGGCGGTCGGAGACATGTCAATCTTTATGGTGCAAAATGAACTGACGGCAGAAAACATTTATGACAAGGCAAAAGATATGGATTTCCCGGATTCCATTGTATCCTATTTCGAAGGTATGATGGGTCAGCCCGAAGGTGGATTCCCCGAAAAACTGCAAAACCTTGTCTTGAAAGGAAAAACTCCGATTACCGGAAGACCGGGAGAACTGCTTCCCGATGAAGATTTTGATTCAATCAAAGAGTATCTTGAAAAAACGTATCAGATTGAAGCGAATGAGCAGGAACTCCTAAGCTATGCTCTCTATCCGAAGGTGTTTGAGGATTACCAAAAGAAACTCGTAAAAGAAGGATCCTTCCGTTATATGGGAAGCGACGTTTTCTTCCATGGCCTTCGCGAAGGTGAAATCTGCGAGGTCAAGATAGCAGAAGGAAAAGTACTCGTCCTGAAATTAGTAGAAGTCGGCAGCCTCAACGAAGAAGGAAACCGTTCTGTTGTCTTTGAAATCAACGGAAACAGAAGAGCGGCACAGATTAAAGATAAGAATGCCGAAAGAACTATGACCTTGCAAACGACTCTGCTTGCAGACACGGACGATCCTACACAGGTCGGAGCAAATATTTCCGGGAATGTAGTGAAAATCTTTGTCAAAGAGGGTGAACAAGTCGAAGAAGGACAACCGCTTGCTGTCTTGGAAGCGATGAAAATGGAAACCAATATTCTTTCCCCGATGAAAGGCATATTGAAAGAACTCTGTGTAAAAGAAGGCGCGCAGGTAGCTGCCGGCGAACTTGTAGCCAAACTTTCGTATGAGTAAGCAAAGAAGTAAGTAAAGAATAAAGCGAGATATAAAAGAAACGATTCTTGGAAACGGGGGTCGTTTCTTTTTGTCGTTTTGTCGAAAATTGTCGATTGTTAATAATTGTAATTAAAACATATTAAAGGTAAAATATAACAAACAAGCGAATTCGATGTTCCGAACAGCGAGGTGATAGAAATGGAAAAAATTAAGCTTCTAATCATAAGTGAGGATTCGGAATATGCGGTGGCTCTCAGCAGATTACTCAGCATAAAATATGATTGCTTTCGTATTGACATCAAATCAGGAAAAACGAACACTGCAAGTATCGAAAAATGCAGATCCGCATTCTATGATTTGCTCCTTTATGACAGGTGCGATGAGGCTTATGAGCAAAGTCTTTTATCTGAAGATCAATCAAAATGTGTATTACTTACAGAGGAAGAATCCTTCTTCAGGAAAGACGAAAATGACGAAGATTCAAATAATAAGAAAGATAAAAAACAAGAGCAACTGATTTATAAGTATGCCGGAGCAGACAAAATTGCTTCTGATTTACAGCTGTTTTATATGGAAGCAACGGGAAAAACGAAAAAAACTACTTTGGGGACGGGGGCGGAGCTAATCTTGTTTTCAGGAGCGGCCGGAAATGTCGGAAAAACAGCGCTCTGCATTGCAACTGCAAGGGAATTGGCTGAATTTCATAGAAAAAAAGTACTGCTCTTGTCTTTTGAATCCCCCGAATCGTTTGGTTTTTATTTAGACGAAGAAGGGAAAGGTCGAGGGTTAAATGAATACTTATACTACTTGTTTGCAAAATATAAACAATATTCTCCGATTGATCCCGCTGCCTTTCTGACGCATGATCGATTTGCCGTTGACTACTTCCGCCCCGGGAACAGTATAAATGAACTCATCGAGCTGAGCCTTGCCGATTTGAGAGATTTATTAGCTTCCGTAGCCAACTTCAAAGCGTATGAATATATTTGCTGTGATGTGTCTTGTTTCTCATTAAAAAAGTATTTTGAACTCTTATCTTTGGCAGACAGAATCATTCATATCGACGATGGTTCTCCTCTTTCCATTTACAAAAATGAGGCGCTGCTGAATGCATACTATTTAGCGACGGAGGAAGAGAATTCTGATCGCCTGATAAGGGTGAGGAACAAATGGCAAGAACGAAAGGCGTCTTCTGTTGAAAACAATATAGATTTGTTTATCGAATATGATCCGGAAAGCTTTCGAGCGACGACAGTCGGTCTTGAAATCGAAATGGACCGGTGTTTTGGATTGGGGGTCAAAAAGCTTGCAGAAAAAATCCGAAGACAGATATGATACCGTAAGTACGCTAAAAGAAATAACCGAAAATGTAAGAGCTGTTATCAACAGCAAAGATCAAAAATTGACCGATGCGGAAGTACTTGATTTGATCGAAGCCTTTGTTTTAAAAGACAGTAGAACCCAAGTCTGCTCTTATCAAACGAAAGGTGATGTGATTAGCAGCGTTTTTAATGCAACAAGAAAAGAATTAGACCTTTTACAACCCTATGCCGATGATCGAGAAGTCAGTGAAATCATGGTCAATGGAATTGAAGGTATTTTTATTGAAAAGAAAGGAAAGATTGAACGTCTTTCGAAGAATTTCGAGACAAAAGAAGAACTAGAAGAAATTATAAGACGTTTGGCCGGAAAGGTTCATCGAGAGATAAATGAGCTGAACCCCATTGTTGATGCAAGAATGGAAGATGGCTCAAGAATTCATGCCGTTTACAAAAATGTTGCGCTCAATGGACCAATTCTAACGATTCGGCGTTTCCCAGAAAAGAAGATTAGTATGAGCGAGCTCATTGAATATGGAAGTATCACAGAGGAAGCGGCTTTGTTTCTTAAGCAATTAGTCATTGCGGGCTATAATATCTTCATCTCCGGAGGAACCAGCTCAGGGAAAACGACGTTTCTCAATGTGTTGTCGAATTATATTCCCAAAGAAGAACGTGTCATCGTCATAGAAGATTCAGCGGAGCTTCAGATTATGGAAATAGAAAACCTTGTGCGAATGGAAAGCAGAAATGCAAATGTACAAGGCAAAGGAGAAGTTTCAATCCGACAATTGATTAAAGCAAGCTTAAGAATGCGTCCGGATCGCATCATTGTTGGTGAAGTGAGAGGGCCGGAAGTCCTTGATATGATACAGGCGATGAATACCGGGCATGATGGATCTCTCTCAACCGGCCATGGTAATTCACCGGTTGGGATGCTGACAAGACTTGAAACGATGTATCTGATGGCAGCAGAATTTCCGATTGAAGCTATCAGAAATCAAATTGCAGAAGCCATTGATATCATTGTGCACCTCGGTAGAACCCCGGACCGTGGAAGAAAAGTTCTTGAAATCATTGAACTGGCCGGAATCGAAAATGGAAAAATCAGAGTGAATACCTTGTTTTCTTATACGAATGCCGCAGGCTTAAAAGCCACAGGGAACAAGCTTTCAAATCAAAGCAAACTGGAACGAAAGGGGATGATATAAGGATGCCTACGTATGATCGATACGTGCTTTCCAAACAAGAAAAACTAAGGTACTTTTGTATCTGTTGCCCGTTGATAAGCGGTATTTCTTATCTGTTTTATCATAGCATTATATTTTGTATTCTCTTGCCGCTCCTTTCGATACCGGGTCAGCGAAAGTACGAAGCGTACTTGATCAGCCGTCAAAAAAAAGAATTGTCAAAGCAATTCCGAGATCTTCTCTACTCACTCTCTGCTTCTTTTTCCGCATCAAAGCAGATGAAAGAGGCATTGAAGGAATCTTTGCCGGTTTTACTACTCCTTTACGGAGAAAATTCACTCTTGATAAAAGAAATATCACAGATTGTCAGAAAAATGGAAGAAAGTCGTGATTCGGAAGAATCCTTGCTCTCAGATTTCGCAGAAAGAAGCGCCGATGGAGAAATTCAAAGTTTTGTTGATGTCTATCTTATCTGCAGAAAATCCGGTGGCAATCTGATACAAGTGATTTCAAAAACAGTGGAGGTATTGATTGAAAAACTGGACATCACTCGGGAAATACAAAAGATGACGGCGCAAAAACGTTTTGAATCAATGATTATCACGGCAATCCCGCTCTTAATGTTGCTCTTTCTTCAATGTTCCAGCCCTGATTTTACTGCCGTGCTTTATGAAACGCTCGCAGGTCGGCTGTTGATGACCCTTGCACTTTTGGGAACGGTAGTAGCTTCTTGTTGGAGCAGAAAAATTACGGAAATTGACTTTTAGCGATATTCTTAGAAAAAGGGGGAATCTCAATTGCTGAGAAGCAAGGCTTTTATAAAAAGCGGCATTCAATATTTTGAGAAGCTTGATCGATTTTTACCTTTTGATCTCTGCGGTAAAAAAGAAAAAATGCAGGAATTGTTCGGAAAGCGATATTGGCGAAAAGATACCGAAAGAATCGTCAAGGAAACTCGTCAAAAAACAGCGGGAGCATATCTGCTTCTTATCAGCCTTCTCCTTATTTTGATTTTTTTCTTTGCAATCTCTGCCTTGCAGCAAGGGGAAGAAGTGAAAACCATTTCAAGGCCGGAGTATGGTGAACCGGTCAAAACGGAGCGGCTTTTCGCAAGAATGGAATATGACGGAAAAATTTTGGAGAAAGAAACAAAAGTAAAAGTGCTTCCGCAAGTTCGTTCAGTCCATGCAACGGAAAAAGCACTTGAACAATTTGAACAGGATTTGGAAATCAAAATTCTTGGGAAAAACAAAGATATCAAACACGTGTGCACGGATCTTTTCCTGTTTACAAAAGAAGAAGGAAGTGATGTCGCTATAGAATGGTTTTCCAATAAGCCGGAGTTACTTTCTCGAGAAGGAAAGGTTGATACGATTTTAGCCAAGGGGAAAGAACAAAATGTCGAATTAACAGCCGTGTATTCTTTGGGGGAGATAGAGAGAAAAATCACGTTTCCCGTTCATATTACGGATGGAGAGAAAGCAAATGATAAAACAACTTTAGAAGAGCGTCTGTCAAATGCAATCGAGAATGTTGAAGAAGGGCCGGCGGTCGGAACGCGCTTGACTTTGCCGAAAACTCTTGGTGAAGAAGTCAGGATTCGTTGGATTGAAAAGGAAAAGAACCCTTTACCGGAATTGTTGCTGTTGTTCGTTGTTGTTTTTGGAATCATCTATCGTCTTCGTTATAAAACCGCAGAAAATGAAGTGAAAACGGATCAGAAAGCAATTTTAAATGATCTTCCCGATTTTACGAATAAATTGCTTCTCCTTCTTTCTGCAGGGCTTGTAAGCGAATCTGCGATTCGGAAAATCACAACTGATTATAGAAAACGGTGTTCAACAAAACAAAAACCCTTGTACGAAGGCTTTTGTGAGATTGAACAACGAATGCAGTTGACAAATGCATCGTTTCTAAAAGAATTTAGTGATTTTGCTCAAAAAAGCGGAGTTAGAGAGCTGATTCGTTTGCAGACAATCATTTCCGAAAACATGTACATTGGAAACAGTTTGAGTGAAAAACTTGAAACAGAAGCAGCAATGCTTTGGTTTTATAAGAAGAAGAGCGTGGAGGAAAGAGGGCAACTTGCGGAAACAAAACTCACATTTCCGCTGTTACTTCAGCTCATAATTCTAATGGTGATTACGTTGGCACCTGTGTTTTTGAAGCTTTAGGACATTGCTTTGAATAGTAAAATAAGAAGGGAGAAGTACGGACTCGTAGGTACCGTGCATGAAAAAATGATGAAAAACAGCAAAAAAGGAATGGAAATGGTGCAGGTGGCAATTTTGATTGCTATTGCAGTGGCTTTAGGATTGATTTTCAGAGAGAGGATAATGGACTTTGTTGATGCGACATTTGACGGGCTG
The DNA here is from genome assembly GCA_028693645.1 of Eubacteriales bacterium. Lineage (GTDB taxonomy): Bacteria > Bacillota > Clostridia > Peptostreptococcales > Anaerovoracaceae > STD2-154. The sequence goes on from JAQUUY010000001.1 coordinate 78,109, forward strand.
TCCTCTTCGGGATTTTAATGAGTTGCTGCTTTCGTTTCTTCTCTCACTGTAAGACTAAAAAAGGAGCGGTTATGATTGAGGCAGCGTTAGTATTACCTCTGTCGATTTTTCTTATAATGGGGTTATTTACTCTTGCGCTTCATTATCATGAACAAGCAGTGCAACAAACAGAGGAGTATTGTCAAGTGAGACAAGAAGCAAAGGTAGAGGGAAAAACCGATTTGCGTGAAGCAGAATTTGTTACGAGAATTGATTTCCTGCAAGAAGTGGTCGACGGAAAGGAAAAGAAAAGTGATTAAGAATAACAAAAAAGGATCGGTACCTGTCTTTTTGGGAACCATCTTGCTTTCTTTTCTTCTCGTAGTAGCGATTTTGATGGAATCAGCAGTCGGTATCGTAGGGAGAGGGTATGCAGATGGTGTTTTGAATCTGGCAGGACGTTCGATCCTTTCCGAATATGACAGACATTTGAAGGAAGACTATGGACTGTTTGCTGTTTTGATGGACGCAGAAGAAGCAGAAAAAAAGCTGACTTATTATTCGAATGAAAGCTTTGACTCTCATTTTGGATATACCGATTTGTTTTCACTTTCTCTCGAAGAGGTGAGGGTTGATTTTTCAAGTTACCCATTGAGCAATCCCGATCGCCTTGAAAAACAGATTATGGAATACATGGAGTTCCGAATCGTAAGTGAGGGAATCACGGCACTTGATCTGTTGGAAAATCCAAAAAAACTTGATTGCTACTGCGATAAAAAAACAGAAGCAAAGAGCAGCGCCTTGAAAGTGGAGCGTGATTTAAAAAATCAACAGATAATAAAGGGGCTTCCTTCCCATGTACTCAAAAATGAGTTTGATTTCACTTCGGCTCTTCCTCAGAACTTTAATATGAAGAAACTGCTTCATATTACGAAAGATAGCATCAGTTTGAACCTCTATATACTAAAATGTTTTCGCCATCAATTAGATGACGAAGATTGGAACAATACCTTTTTTGCAAACGAGGTCGAATATATTTTGTGTGGAAGTGAAAGTGACAGTCGAAACAGAACGCTTGTAAAAGCAAGCTTGCTTGTCTTGAGAACCGGAATTGATCTTGCCCATATTTACACTGATCCTCTAAAACGCCAAAGTATTTTGACCGTTGCGGCACTTGTTTTCCCAGGAGCCGCTGCTCCGGCGGCAGCAATTTTGATTGCTATCGGATGGGCCGCAGCAGAAGCGGCGAATGACCTTGGGCGCCTTGCGAAAGGAGATCGTGTCCCTTTATATAAAACGACTGCTGATTGGATGATTGATCTGGACAGTCTTCTTGAGAAGAAAGAAGAAAAAACAACCATGAAGAGACAAACTGCCGGAATCGTTATTTTGAAACCGGAATCGACAGGTCTTGATTATGAAAATTATTTATTCTTGCTACTTTGTTTTAAAAGCAGAGAAACAAAGCTGTTTCGAATTATGGATTTAATACAGATCAACATGAAAGGAAACTATTATTCCGATTTCCTCCTATCTCATTGTTACGGCGGAATCGATTTTGTTTGCCGTATTGAACGAAAAAACAGCTTCTTGCCATTCGGTTCCTTGCGAAAAGGAGTTTTTTATGAAAGTCATGTTTACTAAGTGGAGACGAAGAAAAAGGGGATCTGCTATCGTCGAGGCAGCTTTGTTTCTTCCATTTTTCCTTTTGGCTTTGCTTTCTCTGATCCTAATCATTCGTTTGGTGAGTGTAGAAGGAAGCATGATGGAAATCTGCACAAAAGAAGCGCAGATAGTAGCGAAGGAAGCATATTTAACGAATTTGCCGGAGATACCCGAGGGAGTTGAAAAAAACATCGTTGGTGGTTTGGCTCATGGGACGCTTATGAAGCTTCGTATACGCCAAGCGGTAGACAGTAAAGAGAAACTGCCCTTATCGGAGTTGCGGCTGCAGAGTTTCTTCTATTTGTTTTCGGCACATGAGACAGATTCGCTGATACGACCATCATTTACTTACCAAAGCAGCATTCCTTTGCCGGGCGGATTTGGGCGAACAATTAAATTTAAACGCGTCTTTTTGTTTCGTGCGTTTGTGGGATCTGTCGGCATGAATTCTGCAATGGGTTTTACTGAAATGGAAAAAGAAGAAAGCTCCGAGCTGGTATCTATCTTTCCTCGTGCGGGGAAACGGTATCATAAAAAAAATTGCAAGGTAATTACTGTTTATCCGATAGAAACCTTATTAACAAATGCAGTACAGCGGAAATACAGTCCATGTTCACTTTGCAAACCAAATGAGAACGCGTTTGGCAGCAAGGTGTATCTTTTTCCGGAAAGCGGTGAAGTTTTTCATCGTGAAAATTGTGTGCTTGTAAAACGCTATGTGACTGAAATTGAAAAACAGGAAGCAATCAAGAAAGGTTACAGTCCCTGTAAATTATGCGGAGGATGATATGTTTAAGCTTGAGGAACTAAAGAAAGAAGAAATTGGCGGACGGCTTGTTTTGTCAATCGAAAACACGAAAGACTGGCCTCCGGTGTATCAGAAGCGAGTCTTGGAAAAAGGTTGCAAAGGGCTTTTGCAAATGACTTTTCTTGAGATCGAAGAGAATTGCAGGATTTACTATCAAGTGGATTCCTATAAACCATTCACGGATTACTTAGAGAGTTTGTTTTCGAACAAACGCGAACTTCACTCAAATCCAACAAGAGAAATCCTTCGTATTCTGATAGATGTGCTGTCTTGTGTCTTAGATGCCGAAGATTGTTTGCTCTTTGTTGAAGCATTCGCCTTTAACAAGGATACCATCTTTGTCCATATTGATACGAAAGAAGTGCGGCTTGCCTATTTACCAACAACGAAAGCAGGGCAGACCGGCAATCCTTTTTTGAAAGAGCTGATTGAAGCAATCTCCAACCAATATCAGGAGGAACAATGGCAGTCTTGCGCTCAAGAATTGCTATGTGAAATCGAGCAAAAGAACAAAGGATCTCTTGAACTCATCAAATGGTTTAGAGAGAAAGCTCGAGATTTGCATCTTCGTGGTTGGCCAAACGAAGAACTTGAAAGAAGTGTGGAGGGGGAAGTAGATAATTCCTTTGAAATCGCTGTCGATTGCCCAGAAAAAGCGGAGAAGAAAAGAAGCGTTTTCTCTTTTGATAAAAGAAAATAATAAGCCGGGCAAAAGCCCGGCTTGATTACGATGTTTGTGATACTTCTGACTAACGATCAGTTCTGACCTGTCTTCTTTCGTTCTTTTTTCTGTCTCTGCAATCCTTACATCTTTTTGGTTCGTTATCAAAACCTTTTTCCTTGTAGAACTCCTGCTCACCTGCTGTAAACACGAATTCTGCGCCGCAATCCTGACATACGAGTGTTTTGTCTTCCATTGGTTCTTATCCTCCATAATACTTAGATGATTTTTTTTAATATTTAAAATAGGATAATGGAGTCGACTTCCAAAATGATGATCGGACCATTGGGTATTTTAAATATCACAACCTAATTATATAGCGGTAGGGACTAATTGTCTATAATAAAAAGGTAAAATTGTGTATAAATTTTGAAAAATCTCATTATTTAATAATACTCTTGTTTTCTTCGGCTCTTATTGTGACACAATGGCAAAACACCTTGCTTTTATAGGGGGCAGATTGTTATTTTTTGCTTGCAATGATATAATGCAAGGGTCGAAAAAATGTAATCTATTGAAACTGAAAAGTCAAGTTGGGATAAGATGCTCGGATACATCGTTCCGGATAAGCCGGAATTAAAAATAAAAGAATATGATCTCTATTCCGGTTATTATTGTGGAATCTGCAAATCAATCGCAAGGAGATATGGGCAAGTGCCACGATTGGTATTGAACTACGATTCTGTTTTGCTTGCCTTGGTCATTTCTTCTCTTTTTGACGAACAGGAAAAGGCTTCGTTAGAACGTTGCCCCGTACATCCTTTGAAAAAAAGATTGATTGTGGCAGATCAACAGGGGATTGATTATGCAGCGGATATGATGCTCTTACTTGCTTATTTTAAAGTACAAGATGATCTTCTCGATGAGCGGAATCTAAAGTCAGGGCTTGCTTCGTTTGCCTTGTCCGGAACTTTTAAAAAACTACTGAAAAAGTATCCGGAGAAATGTATAATAGTCGAAGAAAACCTTGAAACGCTACATCGGCTGGAAAAAGAAAATTGTCCCTCTTTGGATCAAGCGGCAGAACCTTTTGCCAAATTGATGGAGGAAATTTTTGCAGAGAAAGAAGTTTCGCGAACAAAGGAAACCGGCGAAACGCTCAAACGAATCGGCTATCACATTGGGAAATGGATTTACCTCATTGATGCGTTTGACGATATCGAAGAGAACAAGAAAAATGGCACGTACAATCCACTTCTTGCCGCTGAGATGAAACAAAAACACCTTGGCGAGAAAGCGGAAGCAACGAGTGTTGCAGGATTGCGAGAGGAGATACGACCGAGGATTGAATTCAATCTTCTCTACTATCTCGCAGAACTCGGTGCTGCTTGGGAATCATTGGACAGAAAGAAAAATCAATCATTGATTGATAACATTATTTACATGGGGCTGTTACGAAAAACGGAACAGGTATTACAGAAAGGAACAACTAAAAATGCAGAATCCGTATGAGGTATTGGGAATCAAAGAGGGAGCAACAAAAGAAGAGATTAAAGCGGCTTATCGCGAACAGGTAAAGAAGTACCATCCGGATCGTCATCAAGACAATCCTTTGTACGAATTAGCCGAAGAAAAGCTTCAGGAAATCAATGAAGCATACGAAACGCTTACGAAAGATGGCGGAAACAGAACGTATCGAAGCGGGACCGCCGGACCGGGTCAAACGCAAGATCTCCGCCAAGTGCGAGTATATATTGATAAGGGAAATCTGGGCGCAGCAGAAGCTGAATTGAATCGCAGTTCCATCAGAAACGCAGAGTGGTTTTATCTCTCTGGAATTTTATCGATGAGAAAAGGTTGGTATGATGATGCGATAAATAACATTCAGACAGCCTGCAGCATGGAACCTGCCAATTATGAATACCGAAATGCCATGAATAGCATGATGCAAACCTCGCAGGGCTACAGAACAACAGCCAACAATCGCGGTTACTCTAATTCGAATGATGAATTATGCAGAATGCTGCAATGTTATTGCTGTGCGGATGCACTTTGTGATTGTATGTAACTCGTAGGAGAACCCATGATAAGAAAAAAAAGTCCGGCCGCAAAATTGTCTTTTGGGGGAATCATGTTAGGACTATCATGGATTACCCTGTTTTTTGCTGCCTTCATTCCGGGAATGGAATTAACTCTTTTTTCGTTGTGTACGTTTTATGTGGTCCTCGTCGTTGGTGTGACATCCGTGGTTAATGGGTGGATTCTATATGCGGCGACCTGTCTTTTGGTACTTGTAATGATACCGGACAAAATCGCGATTCTTCCGTATGTGTTTTTCTTTGGATTATACGGGCTTGTGAAGTTTTATATTGAAAGAATCAGGAAAACGCCGATAGAGTATCTGCTGAAACTCCTATTCTTTAACCTTTCTTGGGGCATCACTATTTTTGTATTTAAGAGTGCCTTTCTATCAAATATTGGACTGCCTGATCTTCCGGTCGCTGCTCTTGTAGTCGGAGCGCAGTTTATGTTCGTTCTCTACGATCAAATATTAACAAGGCTTTACAGCTATTTTCATAGGCGCTTTGGCCGACTGATTGAAGGAAGGATGTTTAGATGATCCCCTTATCGACGCGGATGCGACCGACTGATCTGGATGGTTTTTACGGGCAAGAACACTTTATTTATAAAGGGTCCTTGCTTTATAATGCAATCAAAAATAAGACCTTTGATTCTGCGATTTTTTTTGGACCTTCCGGCACAGGCAAAACCACACTGGCGCGATTGATTGCGAAGGAGATGGATTCTGATTTTTATGAACTCAATGCTTCTACCTGTGGAATCAAAGAACTCAAAGAAATTCTTGAAAAAAGCAAGGATCGTTTATTTGGATTTCAAAAAGAACAGACCTATCTGTACATCGATGAATTTCATCGTTGGAATAAATTGCAACAGGATTCGCTTCTGAAAGCCTTGGAAGAGGGCATCGTTCGTTTTATCGGAAGCACAACAGAGAATCCATATTTCTCGGTCAACAATGCGATACTGAGCCGCGTTCGTTCTATTTACGAATTCAAAAAACTGAAACCCGAAGACCTCTACCTGATTATGGTAAATGCCTTGCAGAACAAAGAAAGAGGCTTAGGAAAACAAGATCTTTCGTTTGAGAAAGAGGCACTTAGGGCACTTTCTGAAATGTCAGCCGGTGATGCACGCATTGCCTTGGATACGCTTGGTTTTATCGCAGATAATCTGCCACTCGGGGCGCGGATTGAACTATCCACAATTGGCGAAGCGATGCAAAAGCAGACTCAATTCTATGACAAAAAAGAAGACAAATATAATTTGTTATCTGCACTTCAAAAGTCGATTAGAGGAAGTGATCCCGATGCGGCGATTCATTATCTCGCCCGTCTTCTTGATGGAGGAGCAGACGTCGTGATGGTGGGGCGAAGGCTTCTGGTGATTGCCAGCGAAGATATCGGAATGGCATATCCTCAGGCAATCAGTATCGTCACTGCCTGCGTGCAGGCCGCACAAATGGTAGGCTTGCCGGAAGCAAGGATTAATCTTTCACAAGCGGTCATCCTATTGGCATCTTGTCCTAAAAGCAATTCCACGATTATCGCAATTGATAGTGCCACAAACGATCTTCATAAGAAAAACATCGATGACATACCCAATCATTTGAAAGATGCGCATTATGCAGGCGCTGAAAAAAGAGGGCTTGGATTGACGTATCAATACCCGCACGCCTTTGGTGGATATGTGAAACAACAATATCTGCCTGACAATCTTCACCGCGAAGGGGTGAGGTATTATGCACCGACAGAAAACGGAAAAGAAGGGTCCTTTAAAAGATTTCTTGAAAGTTTGAGAAAGAGTGTGGAACATGAAGATTAAAATCGCGGAGCATGCGGGTTTTTGCTTTGGAGTAAAAGAAGCGTTGGAAAAAACCAAAAAAACGATTGAACAGAACAAAGGAAAAGATATTAAAATATATACCTGTGGACCTTTAATCCATAACCGGACGGTAACCGGAGAACTGCGTGAGCAAGGGGTGGTCGAAATCGAATCCCCCGCAGAAGCAGAACGGGGTTCTATCGTGATTGTGCGTTCTCATGGCGAACCGGAACGATTTTACCAACAAGCAAAAGACCGAGAACTTTGCATTGTAGATGCCACGTGTCCTTTTGTATCGAAAATTCATGATCTTGTGCGAGAAGCCTCCTTAAAAGGGCGTAATGTCATTGTTGTTGGTGATGCCACACATCCGGAAGTCATTGGAACGACAGGCTGGGCAGGAGATCATTGTCTTGTGATTGATACTCTCGAAATGGCAAAGAAAATAGAGTTGGATCATATCACGCTTGTTGCGCAGACGACGATTACCGAAGAATTATGGAAAAGCATTGCGGACTGTTTTATGAAAAACAAAGAAGATGTCATTGCGCTTCACACGATTTGCAATGCGACGACAGAACGGCAGAGAAGCTGCGAAAATCTTGCAAAAGAATCGGATGCTATGATTGTAATCGGTGATCCCAAAAGCGCGAATTCGACTAAACTTTACGAAATTGCATCTAAATACTGCGAAAAAACACATTTTGTAGACACTCCGGCAGATTTACCATTGAAAGAATTGGCAAAGTGCGATACAATAGGAGTTGCGGCAGGAGCTTCAACTCCTGAACGTATAATTAAGGAGGTTATTGCTACCATGAGTGAAATTTTCACTGAAAAAGAATTAAAGTCCCAAGACGCTGCAGTAAATACCGCAGTCGAGGATGACGAAGAAGAAGAATTTAACATGATGCACGAGTTCATGGAACAGATCGATAAGTCTCTCAGATTGCCAAATCGCGGAGAAATCGTCGAAGGTGAAATCGTACAGGTCACAAGCAGGGAAATCGTTGTAAATCTCGGATGTAAAAAAGATGGCATCATTCCCAAAGATGAGCTCGTTCTCGAAGGTGAACAGGATCTAAACGTTCTTTATAAAGAAGGCGATGTGATTCAGGCAAAAGTCATCAAGACAGACGACGGCGACGGAAATATCCTTTTGTCGCGTAAAAAGCTCGAGGTCATAGAGCATTGGGACGAAATCAATGATGCACTTGACAATAAATTAGTTGTAAACGCGAAAGTCGTCAAAGAAGTCAAAGGCGGCGTCATCGCGATGTACAAAGAAGTCTCCGGCTTTATCCCGATGTCGCAGCTTTCCGACAAATTTGTCGAAAAAGCAGACGAATTCATTGGAAAGACATTGCCGGTCAAAGTCAGTCGTGTTGATCAAAAGAGAAACAAGGCTGTATTCTCACACAAAGCTTATCTTGCAGAAGAGAAGCAAAAGAAAGTCCAGGAAATCTGGGATGCTCTCAGTGTGGGAGATGTTGTTGAAGGTGTCGTAATGCGCTTTACCGATTACGGTGCGTTTGTAGACATCGGCGGACTTGACGGACTTCTTCATATTTCGGAAATTTCTTGGGGCAAGCTAAAGCACCCACAGGAAGCTCTTGAAATCGGAGAAAAAGTCCAGGTCAAAATCCTGTCAATGAACAGCGAAAAAGGAAAGATCTCGCTTGGTCTCAAGCAGAACCAACCGGAACCTTGGATGATTATCGATGAGAAATATCAAATCGGACAGGTCATTGAAGGCAAAGTAGTTCAGATCAAAGAATATGGTGCTTTTGTAGAACTCGAGCCGGGTCTTGATGGACTTGTACATATTTCGGAGATTGCTCACAAGCGTGTTACAAACATTGCTGATGAACTTACTGTCGGACAGGAAGTTCAGGCTAAGATCCTTGAAATCGACAAAGAGAGAAGAAGAATCAGTCTTTCTATCAAAGAAACCATTGAGCCTTCCCTTTTCGATGAAGCAGCAGAAACTGTTGAAAATGCAGTAGAAGCAGCAACAGATGCGGTGAAAGAAGTAGCTGAAACCGTAGCTGATAAAATCGAAGAGATCGTTGAAGATGTCAAAGAAAAGATCGAAGACTAGTAGTAGTTGAAAAGCAAAAGCGAGCTGCTTCGGCGAAGAGGAATTCTCTTCGTTGAAGCAGCTCTTTTGGATTGGTATGGTGCATAAATGAAAAATATCATTATGATTGGAATGCCCGGCTGCGGAAAAAGCACGGTTGGGGTTATCCTCGCAAAGACTCTCGGCAAGAATTTTCTTGATACCGACCTTTTGATTCAGATAAGGGAAGGTGACTTGTTGCAAAATCTTATCGACAGGAAAGGTATGGATGTTTTTCTCGCAGCGGAAGAAAAAGCTTTACTTTCAATTGAAAGTGAAGATACCGTGATTGCAACAGGCGGAAGTGCGGTTTACAGTGATATAGCAATGAAATACCTTTCGACAATAGGGACTATCGTTTATCTGGAACTTTCCTATGAAACGATTTGTCAACGCCTCGATAACATCAATACTCGGGGAATTGCCATGGGAGAAGGCGAGACGCTTAAAAACTTATATGAAAAAAGGATACCACTGTACGAGACGTACGCTGATATCCGTGTGAATGTTGAAGGCTTGAATGTCGAAAAAAGCGTCGAAGCTATTATTTCAGAGCTTCTGCAATGATTTCCTCTGCATTTTTGATTGTGGTTTCCGTAATGTTCATACCGCCCAAGAGGCGCGCGATTTCATTGGTTTTTCCGTTTTGATCAAGGGCCGTAACGCGACTTTCGGTACGCTCTCCGTGCTCTTCTTTTAAAATTTGATAATGATGGTCAGAAAAAGCAGCAATTTGTGCAAGATGAGTGATGCAAATCACTTGATGCTTGTCGGAAAGCTGTTTTAATTTTTTGCCAACAACACTTGCCGTCAAACCGCTGATGCCGCTGTCAATTTCATCAAATAGCATCGTCGGAATTCCGGCATAATCACCAATTACCGACTTGAATGCTAACATGATTCGCGAAATCTCTCCACCGGAAGCAACTTTCACTAAAGGTTTCGGAAATTCTCCTTTGTTAGTAATCAACAAGAATTCTACGGTATCGATGCCGTTTTCCGTAAAATAAAAAGTTCCGGGCGCAGTCTCTTTGAACTCTACAAACAGCTTTGCATCCTTGAAATGCAATTCTTCTAATTCTCTTGTAATCTGCGCCTCCATTTTGAGTGAAACTTGTTTTCTTGCTTCGCTTAGAGCAGAAGAAGAAGTTTGGAGTTTTTTTTCTTGCTCCGCAAGTTTTTCTCGAAGAGTAGCGATTAGCTCATCCGAATTTTCAATATTCGAAAGCTTTTCGATTAGCTCTTCTTTATATTCCAAAACCTTTTCCAAAGATCCACCGTATTTTTTCTTCAGATTGCTCAAAAGGTCCAAACGTTGAATGGTTTGGTCAAGATCTTCGGTGGAATAGGACACGGAGTCCTTGGCAGTGCGAATCTTTGCGCGCAATTCTTCTAATTTATAAAAACAGTCGGACAGTTCCTCTGAGAAACCTTTTATTTCTTGAGAAAAGGCGGCAGCTTCCTCGATGAGCTGCAGGGAACGTCCTAATCCATCGATGGCAGAAGGGTTAGATCCTCCTTCAAAGAGGAGCAGGTATGTTTCTGACAGTCTGTTGAAAATCAATTCACTGTTTTGGATCACGGAAAGTCGGTCACTCAGTTCGGTGTCTTCGTCCGGAATTGGAGCTGCTGCTTGAATTTCAGATAGTTCAAAACGCATAAAATCAGCTTGTCTGGCATTTTCCGATTGGCTTTTTACCAAGAGGTCAAGCTGCTGTTTTACTTTTGAAAATGATTGATAGTCCTCAGATACACTTGCTTTTAGCGTAGTAATCAATGAGCCGCCGAAGGAGTCAAGAAAAACAATGTGTTGTTCGGGATCGAGCAAAGACTGATGGTCGTATTGACCGTGAATGTCGGCAATTTTTTTGCATAACTTCGATAGAAAGGAAACAGAAACGAGTGTTCCGTTCAGACGACATGTGTTTCGACCTTCGGACTGAATTTCTCTGGAAATATCCAGTGCAATTTCACTTCCCTCAACTTCAAAACCATTTTCTTTGAGCATTAAAAGAACTTCGCTATCACTTGTGACAGCAGAAAGTTCAATGATTGCTTTTTCTTTTCCACTTCGTACATAGGCGGTATCGGCACGACTGCCAAGGGCAAGACTGATTGCCTCAATCAAGATTGATTTTCCGGCGCCGGTTTCTCCGGTAAAGATATGAAAGCCTTGATGAAAATCAAGGCTGACAGAATCGATAATAGCAAAATCTTTGATGGATAGACGGGTGAGCATAAAACACCTCACTTAAAAAACGTTATTTAATCATCTCCGTGAATTGGTTTACTAAAGCCGGTACGTTTTCGGGATCGTTTGCAACGAGGAAAATGGTATTATCTCCGGCAATCGAACCGATAATGTTGGGAAAGTTCATACTGTCGATGGCTTCACCGGCTGCATTGGCACAACCCGACAAGGTTTTAATTACAATGATGTTTCCGGAAGCCCCGACGGTCTTGATTGTTTCTTTGAAAATGGTGATGAATCGATCCGAAAGGGGTTGATCCTGATTAACGCCGACTGTATATTTATATCGTCCACTCGGAGATAAGGTTTTAATCAGTTGCAGCTCTTTGATATCGCGTGAAATCGTAGCTTGAGTCACTGTGTAACCGCTTTTTTTCAGCAGATCCACAAGTTTGTCCTGTGTTTCAACTTCATAAGTATTGATAAGATCCAAAATCTTATTTTGCCTGGAATATCTCATACTGTCCTCCGAATAGAGTGGGAGTTGTTTTACTCCACTATTATGAATAATTATAACTACTATTTTGACATTATAACATACATCATTTGGACATAAAAGAGGAAATATGCTATAATATTCATGCTTGTATATTTAATATACACACTCAAAAACATATATATACAAATGCCCGCATAATGATAGGAGTAAAAAGCATGAGGATCTTAGGGATCGACCCGGGATATGCGATTATGGGTTATGGTATCGTCGACCTCAAAGGGAATCGTTTTTCTGTTTGCGGTTACGGTGCGGTAACGACCGAAGCAAAAGAAGAAATGCCCAGTCGCTTAAAACAGCTCTATTTTGAGCTGATGCAAATACTCGAGGAGTACAGACCCGATGTTGTCTCCATTGAAGAACTTTTTTTCAATAAAAACACAAAAACAGCTTTGATGGTCGGACAGGCACGCGGCGTAGCAATATTAGCCTGCGCAAATTCAGGCATTGAAATTTTTGAATATACTCCATTACAAATCAAACAAGGACTTGTCGGTTATGGCAGAGCAGAAAAAATACAGGTACAGCAAATGGTAAAAACACTGTTGAACCTATCTGAGATTCCAAAACCCGATGATGTGGCGGATGCTCTCGCCGCCGCGATTTGTCATGGACATTCCTCGAATTACCATAAGCGTCTTGTTGGGAAATAAAATATAAGGATAAAAGGAGCAAAAAATGCTGCATTATTTAAAGGGAAGCTTGACGATGACCTTTGAAGGCGGTCTTGTGGTTGAGGCCGCAGGAGTCGGTTACATGGTCTACGTCCCCGAAAACTCGATTTTATATCAAAAAATAGGCTGTGATGACGTTCTTGTCTATACGGTGATGATCCTTAGAGAAGACGATGTCAGCCTTTATGGCTTTGCGGACAAAGAATCCCTTGAGATGTTCCAAAAGCTCAAGACGGTAAATGGTGTCGGCGCCAAAGCGGCGTTAGCTGTCCTTTCTGCAATGCCGCTCGATCAGGTGCAAAAGGCAATCATATTTGAGGATCCAGATACGCTAACTCGTGCGAACGGAATCGGCAAAAAGACAGCACAAAGAATTGTTCTCGAATTGAAAGAGAAAGTGGGAACTATTGGCGGGTTGCCCGAACAGGCCGGAACCGAATCGGCAGGACCTTCGTCCAATACAAAGAAAGAAGAAGCTGCAGATGCTCTCGTGAGCTTAGGATACAGCAGAAGTGAGGCAATGACAGCACTTCTTGGAATCGATGCGGAGGGACTTTCCGCAGAGGAATATATCAAAAAAGCACTTCGCGGCATCTCGACAAGATAAGAAAGAGAGAATAAAGGCATGGAGCTTTCGGAACGTATCACAGAAACCGGAATGAAACACGAAGAAGAGGAAATCGAAACATCTCTTCGCCCAAAACACTTTCAGGAGTACATCGGACAAAAAACAGTGACCGATAATTTGAAAGTATATATTGAAGCTGCCCGCATGCGAAACGAACCGCTTGATCATGTCTTGTTTTACGGGCCGCCGGGACTTGGAAAAACGACCTTGGCTGGTATTATCGCCAAGGAACTGGGTGTTGATCTTCGGATTACTTCTGGTCCCGCTATCGAGAGAGCAGGGGATTTGGCAGCAATCCTCACTAATTTGAACGAACATGATGTTCTCTTTATCGATGAGATTCATCGGCTGAACCGTTCCATCGAGGAAGTTCTCTATTCTGCTATGGAAGATTTCGGTCTTGATCTTATTATAGGGAAAGGCCCGTCGGCTCGTTCCATTCGAATCGATATTGCAAAATTCACCTTGATTGGTGCCACGACGCGTGCAGGAAGTCTTTCGGCTCCGCTTCGAGATCGCTTTGGGGTTGTCAGCAAGTTTGAAATGTATACCGTGGACGAACTCGCACGCATCATTCGTCGTTCTGCTGAAATCCTTGCTATCAAAATTGACGAAGAATCTTTGCTTGAACTTGCGAGAAGATCAAGAGGAACACCTCGTGTGGCAAATCGTTTGCTCAAACGAGTCAGAGATTTTTGCCAAGTCAAGGGTAGCGGTGAAATTGATCTTGATATCACGAATAAAACCTTGAGAGCACTTGGAATTGACGAGCGAGGCCTTGAAAGCCTTGACAGAGAAATTCTCACTATGATTATCGAACGCTTTCACGGCGGTCCGGTTGGGATTGACACGATTGCGGCAGCGATTGGCGAAGAAAGAGTCACGATTGAAGATCTATATGAGCCTTATTTAATTCAGAGCGGTTTTTTACACAGAACGCAAAAGGGCAGAATGGTTTCCGAGGAAGCGTATTCCCATCTTGGACTTGTCGTTCCCGGGAGTGAGCAACTGAGCCTCGAAAAGTAATCTGAGCAGAATAAAAACATAAGTGAGGACTTATTATGGTGGTTAAGAAGATATTTAATTTAGCCCTTGGCAGAAGGTTGATTTTGTTTTCAACCTTGCTATTGCTGCTTTTCGGCACAACAAGCTTGGCGTTTGCCTTCACCTTGCCACAACATGTCTCCGTGGGGCTATATTTCTCCGGTACCGCTCTCACTTCTTGCAGACTCGAATCGAAAGAAGGCTTTTTACTTGGGAATGTGACGGATGAGGGGTTCTCGGGAACACTTCCTTTGCCTGCGTATACCGTCCTGATTGGGACGGTTGAGCATGACAGCCTAGTTCTGAGAGATGAAGACGGCGTTTTGATTTCTTCTGACATCGGAAGCCGCGGTTGTGTCATGCCGGCTGATTATGAAACGGGCGGAACGATAAAGATTCAAGAAAAGGAGTACCGTGGCGGAGTCATTTTTAAAGAAAACAGCAGTGATATGCTAACCGTCATCAATTATGTCTCGCTGGAAGAATATCTTTACGGAGTAGTGCATCTGGAAATGAGTCAGAGCAATCCGCTGGAAGCATTGAAAGCACAAGCAGTAACGGCAAGAAACTTTGCGGCGGCGAACCTCGAAAAGCATAGTGATTTGGGTTTTGATCTTTGCAATACGACAAATTGCCAGGTTTATGGCGGCTGTGCCGCAGAGTATGATAGTACAAATAAAGCGGTCGACGAAACTGCCGGATTACTAATTTGGTCAAACAAGGAACCGGTCGCTGTTTACTATCACAAGAACAGCGGAGGGCATACACAAAGTATCGAAGATGTATGGTCTTATCCGCAACCACATCTTATTGGCGTAGATGACCCCCATTCGCCGAATTACCCATGGACGGCGACTCTTACTTTTGATACAATAGCACAAAAGCTTTCTCAGGCCGGATCTGACATCGGGGAGGTCGAATCCTTACAGATTACAGAGAGAAATGCGGCAGGTGCCGTATCAAAACTAACGATTAAAGGAAGCAAAGGCACAAAAATGCTTGAAAAAGAAAAAATCCGAACGGTCTTTGGCACCACGTTGATTCGGTCGAGGATGTTTGATTTTGGCAGCACTTATCAGGGAACGGCTCTGACGGTCTCGCTTAACCTCAAAGGCCTAACTACCCAGAAAGCAGCAGGAGATACCATCTATGTGATGGGAGCTTCCGGCAAAGCGACAGCACTCTCAAAAAGCTCTCTTTATGTTAGCAACGGTATCACGAAGATTGCAAGCGGAGAGCAAGCAAATGTAAATGCAGATACTGAAATAGAAACGTCGGGAACGGTCGTTATTTCGGGTCTTGGATACGGACATGGAGTTGGTATGTCACAAGATGGCGCGATTCAAATGGCCAAAGACGGTTTTGCTTTTGACGATATTTTAGAATTTTATTTTACTGATATCGAAATACGATAAAATATAAGAGGAATTAATGCACATCAACGATTTTAATTATCATTTGCCGGAAGAACTGATTGCACAGTATCCTTCTGACCAAAGAGATCATTCGAGACTGCTTGTTGTAGATCGAAAAACAGGAAAGACAGAACACAGACATTTTTATGATATCTTGGAGTATTTGCATGAGGGTGATTGCCTTGTGATGAACAACTCCAAAGTACTTCCGGCTCGTCTGTTCGGAGTCAAAGCCATGACGGGAGCGAAGATCGAATTTTTATTGATCAAAAGGAAGGACGGCGATATCTGGGAATCCATGGTAAAGCCCGGCAAGAAACTAAAGCCGGGAGACCGTGTCGTTTTTTCCGAGACTCCGCCGCTTTCGGCGGAGATTTTGGATTTTGGAGAAGAAGGAACGCGTATGGTTCGCTTTGATTATGACAAGTCGAACGCTTCTTTTCTTGAACTCCTTGATCAACTGGGGACGATGCCGCTTCCTCCTTACATCAATCGCAGCAGTGAGGAAGAAGATAAAAAAAGATATCAAACGGTCTATAATGACAGCGCCAAAGAAGGCTCTGTCGCCGCACCGACGGCGGGGCTGCATTTTACAGAAGAACTTCTTGAGCAACTCGTAAAAAAAGGCGTGAAGCTTGCTCAAGTGACATTACATGTAGGAATAGGTACTTTTCGACCGGTTAAGTGTGAAATCGTTGAAGAACACGTAATGCACTTCGAAGAATTTGAAATTGATGAAAAAAACGCAGCAATCATCAATGAAACGAAAGCGGCAGGAGGGCGAGTCATTTCCGTCGGAACCACTTCGACGCGAACGGTTGAAAGTGCTGCCGATGAAAACGGAAGGGTTTGCGCCGGAAGCGGAAGTACAGGGATTTTCATTTATCCCGGATACCGCTTCAAGGTCATTGATGAGCTTATCACGAATTTTCATTTGCCCAAATCAACGCTTTTGATGTTGATTTCCGCATTGTATGATAGAGAAAAAATCTTGGCTGTCTATGAACAAGCTGTAAAAGAGAAGTATCGCTTTTTCAGTTATGGAGACGCTATGTATATTAAATAGTAAAGAAAAGGCAGGAAACAAATGCACGCAGTCACCTATGAATTGATTAAAAAAGACGAAAAAACAAAAGCACGCCGCGGCCGCATCCATACTCCGCACGGAGATATTGAAACACCGGTCTTCATGCCGGTCGGCACTGCGGCAACGGTAAAAGCGATGCGCCCAGAAGAAGTAAAAGAATTAGGCGCTTCGATTATCTTGTCGAACACCTATCATCTCTATCTTCGACCGGGACATGAGCTTGTGAGAGAAGCGGGTGGGCTTCACAAATTTATGAATTGGGATCGTGCAATCTTGACTGATAGCGGCGGATTCCAAGTGTTCAGTTTAGGAGATCTCAGAAAAATCAGCGAAGAAGGCGTTGCTTTCCGTTCCCATATTGATGGATCAAAGCACTTTTTTACACCTGAAAAATCGATTGAAGTCCAAAATGCCCTTGGATCCGACATCATCATGGCTTTTGATGAATGTGCGCCTTATCCCGCGGAGAGAGACTATATCAAACGTTCTTTGGAACGTACGACGCGTTGGCTTGCCCGTTGCAAAGAAGCACACAAGAACACGGAGACACAATCCCTGTTTGGAATCATGCAGGGCGGAATGTATCAGGATCTGCGTCATCAAAGTGCGATGGAAATCGTTGAAATGGATCTTCCCGGCTATGCTATCGGAGGCCTTTCCGTTGGAGAACCAAAGGACGTCATGTACGAAGTATTGGATTATTGTGTGGATTATCTGCCGGAGAACAAGCCACGTTATCTGATGGGCGTCGGAAGCCCGGATTGCTTGTTTGAAGGAGTGGAACGCGGCATTGATATGTTTGACTGCGTGCTGCCAACAAGGATTGCCCGAAACGGAATGGCGATGACCTCCGGCGGTCGAGTATCAATCAAAAATGCCCAATATGAAAGAGATTTCTCACCGCTTGATGCCGAGTGTGACTGCTATACTTGTAAAAATTATTCCAGAGCCTATCTTCGTCATCTTTTTAAATCGAATGAGATTCTCTCGTCCATGCTATTGACGAATCATAATCTTCACTTCCTTGTCAATATGATGGGGAAGATACGAGAATCCATCGAAGAAGACCGTTTTAGCGAATATAAAAAATCCTTCTATGCTAAATATGGAAGGTTCTAAAAGGAGAGAGCAGAATGCCTATTGTAGTACCAAAAAACCTACCGGCCTATAAAACCCTCAAAGAAGAAAATGTATTTGTCATGAACGAAGTTAGAGCCCACAAACAGGACATTCGTCCGCTGCGGGTTGCTATCGTCAATTTGATGCCGACAAAAGAAGTGACGGAGACACAACTAATCCGACTTCTTGCAAATACACCGCTTCAAGTCGAGCTGCAACTCCTTACCATGGATTCGCATGAATCAAAGAATACAGAGCGAGAGCATCTCGAAAGCTTCTATAAATCGTTTGAAGAAATAAAGAACCAGCGATTTGATGGAATGATTATCACCGGAGCGCCTGTTGAATTTTTGCCTTTTGAGGAGGTCGATTATTGGAAGGAACTCTCGGAAATCCTGACTTATACGAAAAAAAATGTATTCAGCACCTTGCATATATGCTGGGGAGCACAAGCTGGGCTTTATCATCATTTTGGGATTAAAAAGTATGTTTTACCCCAGAAGCTTTTTGGTGTTTATCCCCATAAGCTCAAAGATAAAAAATCAGAATTGACCAGAGGCTTTGACGAAGTGTTTTATGTTCCGCACAGCAGAAACACTCAGGTTTCAAAAGAAGATATTCTCAGCGTTCCTGAATTAAAGATTCTTGCAGAATCGGATCTTGCGGGTGCGCATTTGATTGCCACAAAAGACAAGCGGATGATTTTTCAACAGGGTCATGCGGAATATGATAAAGACACCTTGCGTCTCGAATATGAGCGTGATGTGGCCAAGGGACTGCCGATTAATGTTCCGATGAACTATTTCGATCAGGATGATCCTTCGAAAAAAATTGTTGTAAGATGGAGAGGGCATGCCAATCTCTTTTATGCAAACTGGCTGAATTACATATATCAAGAAACTCCGTATGATCTAAACAAGCTGGAAGATATGTAATTTCACTCTCATTAAGTAGGTGCGCTCGCAAGGTTGCAACCCTTTAGAAAAGGACAAAATATTGAACAATATAGTATGCAAACATAAAGACGACTGCGGGGGATGCCTGTATCAGGGCATCCCTTATTTTAAGCAAGTCGAAATGAAAGAAAAAGAAGTGCTCAGACTTCTCGATGAGAAAAAAATCCTTGTTGGCGAGTATTTGGGTATCGTGCCAAGCCCCCGCGAACTTGCCTACCGCAACAAGATGGAATACACCTTTGGAGATGAAGTCAAAGATGGCGAAATGACTCTTGGAATGCATAAAAGAGGACGTTTCATGTCGGTCTTTACGACGGATGAGTGTCAACTTGTCGATCCGGATTTTAACATAATCCAAAGATTCACCCTTGATTTTTGTATCGAAAAGGGATATCAAAAGTATCACTGGAAGTCACATGAAGGCTTTTTGCGAAATTTGATTTTGCGAAAAGGGGAACACACAAATCAATTGCTGGTCAATTTGGTCACCACTACAAAAAGAGAACTCGATGAAGAAGCGTATGTGTCGCAACTTCTTTCGCTTCCCCTAAAAAATACGATAGTGGGAATTCTTCATACAAAAAATGATAATTTAGCAGATGCCGTGCATTGCGAGAGCCTAAAAGTCCTTTACGGAAAAGATTATTATGAAGAAAAGTTAATGGGACTGCACTTTGAAGTAAGCGCTTTTTCATTTTTTCAAACCAACATCATGGCAATTGAGACCTTGTACCAGGATGCACTTTCGATGATTTCGGATTTTTCGGGGAAAACAGTGTTTGATTTGTATTCGGGAACTGGTACAATCACACAAACGGCGGCGCTAAAAGCAGAGCGTGCAATCGGCGTCGAACTGGTTGAAGATGCGGTTTCTTCTGCAAAAAGAAATGCTGCACTGAACGGACTGACAAATTGTGAGTTTGTTGCAGGCGACGTGCTGAAGGTCTTAGATGAACTGAAAGAAAAACCGGATGTGATTGTTCTTGATCCACCGCGTTCGGGAATTCATCCGAAAGCGCTTCAAAAAATACTGAACTATGGGGTAAAGGAAATTGTTTATGTATCTTGTAATCCGAAAACACTTGTTGAGAACCTTGCAAGCGCAATGCTTTTTGGATATCAAACCCAAAAATTGAGAATTTATGACAATTTCCCTTATACAAAGCATACAGAGTGCGTCTGTTTGATAGCAAAATAATATTTCTCAAAACGGCGCCTCTTGGCGCTTTTTTTATTGTTCAAAAAGGCAAAACCAGAAAAGATGTTAGACAATTTAACGAGAGCAAAATAATGTTTTTTAATAAATTTTAAATATTCGACAAATTTGTGATGTAAAAGATTTTTCGATATGATATAATTGAGAAAATTTAGTTATATCTTTGATTACGGACGGAAATGTTAAACATATTCACAAAAATTACATTTTCCGGCTACCGTGTTCTCTGCAGAAGGGAGGTGGCGCGAGGTCAAAAAAAGGATCGGATTCTAAATTAATTCCGCAAATTAATTCTTTTATCGGACATTATTTTAGCAATTATTTAGAAAGAAGGTGTTTTAGTGAGTAAGGAAAAGAAAAAGGGTCTTAGCCCATTTGATTTTTTCACAATCGGGTTTGGTGCTATCGTAGGGGTAGGCTGGGCTGTATCCGTTAACAACTGGATGGCTAATGCAGGTGGACCTGTCCCCGCAGCCGTTGGTTATTTACTATCGTTGATTTTCATGATTCCTATTGCTTTAGCTTATGCAGAATTAACTCCGGCGCTTCCTGTTGCCGGTGGTGGTGTCGCATTTGCTTATAAAGCATTTGGACAAAAGATAGCTTTCCTTTCTGGTTGGGCGGCTGTTGGAGCATTTATTACAATTATTCCCTGGGAAGCAATCTACATTAACAAAATTTTGACCATGCTCTTCCCGGCATTAGAATCAGGTACTGCATTGTACCAAGTCGCCGGTGTTGACATTTATGGAAAAGCAGTTGCGGTAGGTGTTGTTTTCTCTGTAATTATTTTCCTTGCAAACTGGTTTGGGGCGAAATCCTCTGCCGGTTTCCAAAAGGTTATGTGCATCGGCTTGCTCAGTGCAGGAATTATCGCTATCGTTGCTGCATTGATTAAAGCGGATCCTGCTAATTTGCAGCCGATTTATGAGCATGTCGAGGGTCGTGGAGCTCACACGAGCTTCTGGGGTGGCGCAATCGCTATCTTCGCCATGTCTCCCTTCTTCCTTGCCGGATTTGAAACTATCCCGCAGGGCATCGAAGATTCCGATGGCGACATCAAGAGCGTAGGTAAAACAGTTATCGCCGCAGTAGGGCTTGCTTGCATTTTCTATGCTGTCATTCTGTTCTCTCTTGGTTTAGCTATGCCGTGGCAGGAATTCTACGGACTGACAACGCCGGCTGCTTCGAACCTGTTTAAACTCATCTATGCAGGCGGAGCCGGAACCCTCCTTTGGGTCATTATCCTTGTCGGTGCCTTAGCCGGACTTTTGACAACTTGGAATGCCTTCATGATGGCAACTCCGAGACTGATGATGGGTCTTGCAAGAGCAAGCCTGCTTCCGAAAGCCTTTGCTTCCCAAAACAAATATGGTTCGCCGAGTGCAGCCTTGATTTTCTGTGGCGTATTCGCTGTTATCGGACCTTGCGTTGGTATCGGCATCATCGATCCTTTGACTTCCTTCTCGGCTGCGGCTTTCGTACTGAGCTGGTTGATTACCGTTCTTTCCTTGATTCGTCTGCGCAAAACCGAGCCTGATCTTCCGCGCCCCTACAAAATCAAATATATGGCAATCCCGTATGTTGGTGCTGTACTTGCGGTCGTGATTTTCATTCTCTTCTTGGTCCCCGGATCTGTTTGCTATATCTCGGATCTTGGTGTCCAAATCTTTGCCGCTTGGATGGCGTTTGGTTTGATTCTTTACCTCGTATCGATTCCGACCAGAAACGCGATTCCAGAAGCAGAAAGAACTGCAACTCTGTACGCTCACATGAAATCATAAGAGCTTACAGAATAACAAAAATAACTAATCTTAAGTATCAATAAAAGGAGACCCGCATGACAGACAGAGTGCCAGCTGATGTGATCTATATGGATGTGTTTATGTACTGGATGTTAACAATGATAGTTGTAATGGCGTCAGACTTTTATGCCAGACGCAAACTCGGACGCAAGTCTCTTGGTTACAAATCATTGAAGGTACATAAGTATATCGCCTTTCTCATAGCCGCGATAGCAACCATTTTGTTTGTAGCAAGTGTTGCTGCCCAAATCGAAGTGACGCGTCAAATGATGACCTACTTCGGAGTTCCGTATTTCATCGCCTGTACATACTATCTTACGACAGTATTCCGTCGATTGAAAGCGGAGCGCATTAGGCGACTATAGCAACAATTAGGGAAACATTTTTCAAACCGGCGACAGATATTCTGTCGCCGGTTTGTTATTTTCCTGCTTATGCATGGTTGATGTTTCCAAATAAGTAAGATAGAATATTGTCGCAGGGGAGGTGTCACTCTGGCTTCTCATGGAAGCATAAAATAAGAAAATACAATTTAGTCAAAATATAAAGGATATTGCAAGCTATTTTGATTGATTTGACGTTATAATGGAATAAGAGTTAATAGAGGCGAAAGTAATTACGCCTTTGCAACACGAGACCTAAAAAAGTACGGAGGAAAGTAGTATGAACCAATTCAGCACAAAGGATCTTCTAAAACAAAAAGACTATCTTGAGCTTTTGTCGCAGCATTTCCCAACGACATCAAGAGCGGCTTCTGAGGTCATCAACCTCAAAGCGATATTGAATCTCCCAAAAGGTACGGAGCATTTCCTCACTGATCTTCACGGTGAGCACGAAGCTTTCAATCATGTGATGAAAAATGGTTCGGGAGTCATCAAAAGAAAAATCAATGAGGTTCTTGGCAAAACGCTTTCCTTAAACGACATCAATGAGCTTGCTTCCTTGATTTACTATCCGGAAGAAAAATTGCAGCTAATGAAAGAAAAAGAAGCCAATCTTGCGGATTGGTATGAAATCACGATTTATCGCTTGATTACGGTATGCAGGGATGCTGCCTCCAAATACACAAGGTCAAAAGTAAGGAAAGCATTGCCTCCCGATTTTGCGTATATCATGGAGGAATTGATTACTGAAGACGAAGATCGATTTAACAAAAGGGAATATTATAATAAAATCATCCATACGATTGTTGAACTTGACAGCGCAGACGACTTTATTATTAACATAGCATCCGCAATTCAAAGACTGACAGTAGACCATCTCCATATTATTGGTGATGTCTATGATAGAGGACCGGGACCACATTACATCATGGATACCTTAATGAAACAACACTCCGTTGATATCCAGTGGGGGAATCATGATATCGTCTGGATGGGCGCAGGGGCAGGAGATCGTGCCTGTATTTCTAATGTGGTTCGTGTTTCCTTACGATATGCGAACATGGATATCTTAGAAGAAGCTTATGGAATCAACATACTCCCGCTTGCGACCTTTGCCATGAACACATACAGGGAAGATGATTGCAGTTCGTTTAAACCTAAAACGAATGCAAATGATACCATTTCTGATTATGATATCGATCTGCTTTCAAAAATGCATAAAGCAATCACGATGATACAATTTAAACTGGAGCATCAACTTGTCCATCGTCATCCGGAATATCACATGAAGGATCGCTTGCTTCTCGATAAAATCAATTATAATGACAATACTATAAAAATCGGAAAAACAACGTATGCCTTAAATATAAGCACTTTCCCGACAATCGATCCCAATGAGCCATGGAAACTGACAGAAGAAGAACTCACTGTTATCAATAAACTTCGCTATTCCTTTCTTAGAAGCGAAAAGCTCCAGAGACACATCCGTTTTCTCTTTGCAAAAGGGAGCATGTATCTGAAATACAATTCAAATCTTTTGTTTCACGCATCCTTGCCGATGAATGAGGATGGGACATTTAAAGAACTGGCTTTGAATGGTGTCGAAATCTCAGGGAAAACCTTACTCGACAAGATGGAGCAATGGGCCAGAGAAGCCTACTTTGGCAGAGAAAACAGTAAAAACTCAACTGATTTTCTTTGGTATCTTTGGTGTCATCAAGATTCTCCGCTGTTTGGAAAAGATAAAATGGCAACCTTTGAACGTTATCTGATTGATGATAAAGCGACACATAAAGAGCGCTATACCCCCTATTTCACGTTGGTGAACGAAGAAAAAACAGCAAAAATGATTCTCGAGGAATTCGGAATCGACCCAAGCACAGGGCATATCATCAATGGGCATGTTCCCGTAAAGACCGGAAAAGGGGAGAGTCCAATCAAGGCGAATGGCAGATTGCTTGTGATAGATGGAGGCTTTGCCAAAGCCTATCAAAGTGAAACCGGAATTGCGGGTTATACCTTGATTTATAATTCTTATGGCCTGCAACTCGTCAGTCACGAACCCTTTGAATCGATTGAGAAATCCGTAAATGACGGCATTGACATTCGTTCAACGATGAGTGTGGTTGAAAAAGTGTTAGAGCGAAAGATGATTTCAAACACGGATATTGGGGAAAAAATAAAAAACCAAATCTACTATCTGGAAATGTTGCTGAGTGCTTATCATAAAGGTGTGATTAAAGAAAAATTTTAAATGAAAGCGAGGCGTCAGCATTGATGAATTTTAGAAAATGTAAGTACTGCACTAGGGTTGCAGTGGTTTTGTCATTTTTAATCATGATTACAGCAAATACCCTTGCCGTATCTCTGCCGCTAAACGACAGATTAACGGGGGATATTTCTGATGCTTATCCAAATCTTTTTGCCCCCGCCGGCATCACATTTTCTATATGGGGCGTCATTTATTTATTGCTTGCGATTTATGTATTTTATCAAAGCGGAATTTTTGAAAAATACAATAAACCATATGGCACGCATGTTCCCGAAATGATAGGTCTTACCTTTACGGTTTCTTCTCTTGCCAATGCGGCTTGGATTTTTGCATGGCATTACGATAAAATTGCGCTTTCTCTTGTCTTCATGATTCTTATCTTATTGTGTTTGATTCGAATCACGACGGCTTTGCAGTATGAAACGCTTTCGAAAAGAGAAAAAATCGTAATTAAACTTCCCTTTAGTATCTATTTCGGATGGATTACAGTCGCTACGATCGCAAACGTTACGGTTCTTCTTGTTCGCTACAAATGGAATCGTTTTGGGCTCCCAGAAGAAGCCTGGATGATTATGATGCTTTTCGTTGGTGCCGCAATTGCGACCGTCATCATACTAAAAAACAGGGACAAGGCTTATGGCCTTGTCCTGATTTGGGCATACGTCGGTATTATTATAAAGCATACTTCAAAAGAAGGCTATGCGTTCCTTTATCCGGAGGTAATTGGTGCAGCAAGTGTTTGTATCCTTCTATTTTTGATTCTGGAAGTTTATCTTTTCTTCTGGAAGGGGAGAAAGAAGATCTTTTACAACCTCTGATGCAAGGATGAGCCCGGCAACAGACGGGGAAAAGGAAATGCTTCCCGGAGTCCCACGTTTTTTTTCGTCGGTCTCTTCCTTTGCGAATTCGGGTTTAATCGGAAGTTCCTTTGAATAAACGACTTTTACATGTTCAATCCCACGCAAGCGAAGTTCTTTTCGCATTACTTTTGCGAGGGGGCAAACGGAAGTCTTTGAAAGATCAGCCACTTCAAATTTTGTCGGATCCAGTTTATTTCCTGCGCCCATACAGCTAATGATGGGAACACCACAGTCCTTTGCTCTTACAACAAGTTCAATTTTTGCCGAAACCGTATCGACGGCGTCGACGATGTAGTCATAGCTTGAGAAATCGAAGGAAGAAGCGTTTTCCGGGAGAAAAAAACAAGGATATGTTTTGACGAGTGCGAAAGGATTGATGTCTAAAATCCTTTCTTTCATAACATCCACTTTATTCTGTCCGATACTTTTTATGGTGGCTATAATCTGACGATTGATGTTTGTCATGCTGACCACATCTCTGTCGATCAGATCAAAGTGACCAATTCCACAACGCGCCAAGGCTTCAACTGTATAACCACCAACGCCACCAATACCAAAGATTGCAATCCTTGCAGTGGCAAGTTTTTTCATGTTGTCAGCGCCCAAGAGCGCCTCGGTTCTTGAAAATTGTTCCATCTTACACCTCTTGTGAAAATTTCCACTTTCTTAAAAATATACGGCACGCATTCTTTTCTGTCAATAGAACTCCAGAAGGAGAAGAAGGAAAGATTTTCCCCTTGACAGGCGTTCTGATACTGATATAATTAGATAAACTAATTAAAATAGCTAAACGACATAAATGCGAGTAAAGGAGTATTGATCATGAACACCTTTGAGAGCAGGCTCAATGAGCTACTGCTCGGCACCTTTCGCGATATTACGAAAGTAGAAGAAATGATCCTGCAAAAAAGCGATCCGGGACTTACGCTTTCGGAAGTCCACCTGATCGAAGCAGTCAGGAAGGGGAATGACGGATTAAGAACTGTCAGCGAACTTGCTTCTGATCTGAGAATCACAGTTCCTTCTGTTACGGTAGCTGTGAATAAACTGGTCAAAAAAGGCTATGTAGTAAAAGAACAAAACAAAGAAGACCGACGTTCTGTATGGGTGACCCTGACAAGGGAGGGCGAGACGATTTATCGGCTCAATCGTTATGTCCATTATAAACTGGTGCGACAAGCTGCATCTGAATTGTCTGTGGAAGATAAAGAAGCCTTGGTCGTCGGAATTCAAAACATGGATGATTTTTTTAAGAAAAAAATGACAAAATACGGAGGTATCAATGGCTTTTCAAATCGTAGGAACAGGACGCGCGGTTCCGGAATACATACTCACAAATGAAGAAGTTTCAAAATTAGTGGATACGACGGATGAATGGATCAAAACAAGAACCGGAATTAACTCAAGGTTTGTTAGCACCCATGAAACCATAACAGATCTTGCGGCAGCAGCAGGAAAAAAGGCTTTAGAAAAAGCCGGTTTGGATGCGACTGATTTGGATCTGATCATCTGCTCCACGGTCATGGCCGAACATGCTTCGCCTTCTCTTTCTTGTCTTGTGCAAAAAGAGCTCGGAGCCAAATGCCCCGCTTTTGACATCAATGCGGCCTGCTCGGGATTCGTATATGGTCTTGACATTGCAGACGCATATATTTCCATGGGGAAAGCGAATACCGTTTTAATGGTCGGAGCTGAAGTGATGACAAGGCACGTCGATTGGACGGATCGTGCCAGCTGCGTTCTTTTCGGAGACGGTGCAGGCGCCGTTGTCTTGCAAAAAGGCGACGGACTCAAAGCCATCCATTTGACGGCAAAAGGAGACGACAAATTGCTTTCAATCGGCAACACATTTTGTAAAAGCCCCTTTGGTCGCCAACCCGTCCTCGATCCACATTTCAAAATGAATGGTGGGGAAGTATTTAAATTTGCAGTCGGTGCAGGTCTTAAAGATGTTAAAACCGTAATGAGCAAAGCCGGAATCACTTCGGATGATATCAAAATGGTAATCCCACATCAGGCAAATCTCAGAATTTTTCAAGTGATTAAAGACAAATTAGGTTTATCGGAGGATCAAGTGGCTTCCGGTATTGATCACTATGGAAACACCTCTTCGGCCAGTATTCCGCTCATGCTCGACGAGCTGATTGAACAGGGTAGACTTGTTCCCGGAGATATCATTGTAATGACAGCGTTTGGCGGCGGTTTAACTTCCGGTGCCTGCGTCATTAAGTTATAAAAGGTAGGAAAGCAAGGATCAATGAAACTTGCGATGAACGATTCAAAAACAGAAATTGATGATTGATCGAAAGATCAAAATAGTGAAAGTGAGGACAAAAAAATGACATTAGAAAAGATTGCAAAAATTATTGCAGAAACAAGAGATATGGATGCTACTGACATCAAAAGAGAGACTTCCTTTGAAGAAATGGAACTTGATTCGCTTGACGTAGTCGAAGTCATCATGGCAATCGAAGAGGAATTCAACATTACAATCGAAGGCGCTGATGATCTCAAGAGCGTAGGAGAATTGGTCGACCTGGTAGAAAGCTTGAAGTAAGCATTATGAAGACAAAAATTTGTGAATTACTTGGGATCGAATATCCGGTCATTCAGGGTGGCATGGCTTGGGTCGCGAATGCTTCGCTTGTTATTGGCGTTTCCAAAGCGGGAGGGCTTGGTACTCTCGCCGCCGCAAATGCGCCTGCCGATTATGTCCGAGATGAGATTCGAAAGATCAGAGCAGCAACCGATAAACCTTTTGCCGTAAATATCATGCTTATGAGTCCCTATGTTGAAGATATCGCAAAGCTTGTCGTTGAAGAAAAAGTGCCGATTGTTACGACGGGAGCAGGACTTCCCACAAAATATATGAAAGAGTGGGTCGCTGCAGGTATCAAAGTAATCCCTGTCGTACCATCTTGCAGCATAGCAAAACTTGTTGCAAGAGCCGGAGCCGCTGCAGTGATTGCAGAAGGCGGAGAGTCCGGGGGGCATATCGGTGATTTGTCGACCATGGCTCTGGTTCCGCAAGTCTGTGATGCAGTAAGCATACCGGTAATTGCAGCCGGCGGAATCGCCGATGGACGTGGAATGGCGGCGAGCTTGATGCTTGGTGCTTCCGGAATCCAGATGGGAACGAGATTTTTGGTGGCAAAAGAATGCACAATCCACCAAACTTACAAGAATAAGATTCTTGCCGCAAAGGACATTGATACCATTACAACGGGAAAACGACTCGGACACCCTGTCAGAGCGCTCAAGACACCTTTTACAAGGGCGTTTCTAAAAAATGAAAATGATACAAATAAGACGATTGAAGAATTAGAAGAATTCGGTGCGGGCGCTCTGCGAAAAGCCGTAATCGAAGGAGATGAGACCGCCGGTTGCTTCATGGCAGGTCAGTCCTGCGGTCTGGTAAAAAAAGAACAGACAGCTGAAGAAATTATCAAAGACGTTGTAACAGAAGCAGATACAATCTTAAGAGGTGCAGCACAGTGGGTAAAATAGCGTTTCTTTTTTCAGGACAGGGTGCGCAAAAAACGGGTATGGGAAAGGAACTTTTTGATTGTTCCGAAGCCGCCGCAAAGGTTTTTGCTATGGCAGATCAAATCCGTCCCGGTACAGCGCAACAGTGTTTTTTGGGAAGCAATGAAGAACTCATGCAGACAAGAAATACTCAACCCTG
The DNA here is from genome assembly GCA_028693645.1 of Eubacteriales bacterium. Classification (GTDB taxonomy): domain Bacteria; phylum Bacillota; class Clostridia; order Peptostreptococcales; family Anaerovoracaceae; genus STD2-154. The sequence goes on from JAQUUY010000001.1 coordinate 107,135, forward strand.
TCTCTTTTGTGTCGACCTCGCTTCTGCGATGGCCTTGCAGGAAAAAGGGATAACGGCTGATTATCTGGCCGGTTTTTCCTTGGGAGAACTTCCCGCACTTGCCTTCGGCGGATATTTGACGACAGAAGATGCGTTCCGTTTTGTTGTAAATCGAGCGGAATACATGGATCAATGTTGTTCGGATCATCCCGGAGTCATGTTTGCAGTTGTGAAAATCAGCGCAGAAAAAGTTGAGGAAGTATGTGCAGGAGTCAGTGGAAGCTATCCTGTAAACTATAATGAAAGCGGACAGACTGTTGTTGCTTGCATCGCAGAATCCGCAAAGGCCTTTGAGGAGGCTGTCAAGAATGCCGGAGGAAGGGCACTTCGTCTCTCCGTCAGTGGAGGATTTCATTCTCCGATGATGGATGATGCTGCCAAGAAACTGCGTGAGCAATTCTCGGATTTGGCTTTACAAGAAGCAAAAATCCCTGTTATTGCAAATGTGACAGCCAGAGAATACACCGATGTGGAACTGCTTTTAGAACAAGTCCATCGTCCGGTGATGTGGCAAAAAACGGTGCTTTATCTTGCGGAAAAGGGTGTAGATACCTTTATTGAAGTGGGAATTGGAAAAACTCTTTCCAATCTCGTGCGAAAAATAATTCCGGACGCACTTGTCCTTTCCGTGGAAGACGAAGCAAGTTTATTAGAAGCACAGGAGGTGCTGAAAAATGCTTGAGGGAAAATATGCAGTCATTACCGGCGGCAGCAGAGGCATTGGGCGAGCGATGGCTATTGAATTTGCGCGGCTTGGTGCAAATGTAGCGATCCTTTACAGCAGCAATCGTGAAGCCGCTGAAAAAACACTCGATGAAATGAAGGTGTATGGTGTCTATGCGTATGCATTTCCTTGTAATGTGGCCTCCTTCGAAGAGACAAAAAATGTAGTGGAAGAGATTTTAAAAGTCTTTCCGACTGTAGATATTTTAGTCAACAATGCGGGAATCACAAAAGACGGGATTATGCTTACGATGACGGAAGAAAACTTTGACATGGTAGTAGACACCAACTTAAAAGGTGCGTTTAACATGACCAAGCATCTCTATCCGACACTGATGAAACGAAAATCAGGTCGAATCATCAATATGACTTCGGTAGCCGGAGTCATGGGAAACGCGGGACAAGCAAATTATGCCAGCGCAAAGGCAGGCATGATCGGTTTAACGAAATCGATTGCCAAAGAGCTTGGAAAGCGTGGAGTTACTTGTAACGCGATAGCTCCGGGTTTTATTGAAACAGAAATGACGGCGGTTCTTTCAGAAAAAATCAAAGAGGCCGCAGTGAAAAGTATTCCTGTCAACAGGATGGGAAGAGCAGAAGAAATCGCAAAACTTGCTTCCTTTTTGGCTTCCGAAGATGCAGCCTATATTACAGGGCAAGTGATCCAAATCGATGGGGGGTTATGCATGTGAAAAGAGTCGTAATAACAGGAATGGGAGCATTGACTCCCATCGGAAATACTGTCGACGAATTCAGCAAAAATGTCATGGGCGGAAAATGTGGAATTGATTTTATTACAAAATTTGATGCCTCTACATTCAAGGTAAAAGTGGCAGCTGAACTAAAAAACTTCGACGCGACGGATTATCTTGAAAAAAATGAAGTAAGAAAAATGGATGCGTTTACGCAGTATGCTGTGATTGCCGCCGAACAGGCAGTCACGGACAGTGGAATCGTTGGAAATATTGCACCGGAACGACTGGGTGTTTATATTGGTTCGGGAATCGGCGGAATGGACACCTTTATTAACCAGACGGAAAAACTTCTTTCCGGAGGCGAACGCAAGGTTTCTCCCTTCTTTATTCCCATGATGATTTCAAACATGGCTTCAGGTACCGTTGCGATCCGCTCCGGTGCAAAAGGACCCTGTTTGCCAATCGTCACCGCTTGTTCGACTTCGACCCATGAAATAGGAGAAGCATTCCGTGCAATCAAACATGGTTATGCTGATGCAATTATCGCCGGTGGAGCAGAGGCAACAATCAATCCGCTTTGCGTGGCAGGCTTTACAAACATGACGGCTCTTTCGACAAAAAATATCCCATTAGAAAGCTCGATTCCTTTTGATCTAAGAAGGGACGGTTTTGTAGTAGGAGAGGGATCTGCGGTCATCGTTTTAGAAGAAATGGAACACGCAAAAGCAAGAGGCGCAAAGATTTATGCGGAAGTTGTAGGTTATGGTAACAGCTGTGATGCTTATCATATTACAGCGCCTCATCCGGATGCGGAAGGCGCAGCGGCTGCAATCAGAATTGCATTAAAAGAAGCTTCCTACGAAGACGGCATGAAAATTTACTATAATGCACATGGAACATCGACGCCTCTTAATGACAAGGCGGAAACGGTTGCTATTAAAAAAGTCTTTGAAGAAAAAGCGAAAGACATTCGTATCAGCAGTACAAAATCGATGACAGGCCATATGCTTGGCGCGGCAGGCGCGATTGAAGCGATTGTTTGCGCACTCACTCTTTCCAAAGGGATGATTGCTCCGACTATTGGCTACAAAGAAAAAGATCCTGACTGTGACCTCGATTACACTCCAAATCATTGTGTGGAAGCGGAAGTTGATCTTGCGATTTCGACATCGCTTGGATTTGGCGGACATAATGGTGTTCTTGCCTTCAGAAAGTTTGAGGATTAGTTATGGATTCTATGGAATTGGAACGTATCCTGCCACATAGAAAACCGATGCTGCTCCTTGATGAAGCCGAGAAAATCGGAGAAAATAAGGGAACTGCACGCTACACCGTTAAGGGGGACGAGTTCTTTTTACAGGGACATTTTCCCGGAAATCCCGTCGTTCCCGGTGTCATTCAGTGTGAAATGATGGCACAAGCTTGTGGTGTGATTTTATCCGAAGAAACCGAAGGGAAAACGCCTTTTTTTACAAGTATCGAAAAGGTTCGTTTCAAGCAACCGGTACGACCGGGCGATACCATCGAATTTGCTTGTGAAATCACGAAATCAAAAAAACCGTTTTATTTCGCATCGGGAAGAGGTACGGTCAATGGCAAACTTTGCATTGAAGGAAGTATTTCTTTCGCCTTGATCGATCGTTAAACGCACATTTGATTGGAATCATAAAATTACAGCGACCGGCGAAAATCCGGTCGCTGTTTTATTGATTGCAATGATTGACAAAACCCCATGGAAAGGCATTATAATAGCGTGTATACTTACAGTTAACAGGATTGACAGAAAGGAAGGCAATTTTTTTGACTCCTAACATCAAAATTAAACTCCCCGGTTTGCATTATCGGATTGAAATCCCTGAAATGCTACAAGCAGTTTTACTGATTGCAGTAGGTCTTGCTGCGGTACCGGTTTTACAAGAACAGCTTGGAATGACGTACGAAGTTGCCTTGACTGCGGTTGCTATTGCTGAAGTGCTTGGTCTACTCCATGTCTTTTTTAGCGATCCGGTGGTTCCCGGATGGATTGCGTCGGCCTTGCCGCTTGTTTTAGTCTATCTCTCAGGCTACGATTCGGGCATAGATACGATTCATGCGATGATTGCCTTGCAGCTTATTTTGTCGCTTTTATTTCTTGTGCTTGGGAGCAGCGGGCTTGCTCATCGATTGATGAAAATTATCCCCGCGTCTATTAAAGCGGGAATCTTACTTGGTGCTGCCTTTGCGGCAGTAAACAGAGTTTTTAAAGAAGGTAGCTATTTTGATGCTTATCCTTATGCTATCGGAATTGGAACCTTAGTTACCTTTTTTCTTCTTTTTTCAGCCCATTTTAAGGTCCTAAAGGAATACAGTCCGTTTTTTGTACGAATTTCAAAATACGGAATGCTTCCAGGGCTTCTTGCGGCGATGATTGTCGGACCGCTCGTGGGGGAGTTTGCTTTTCCTACGATTGAATTTGGCTGGATTCCCTTTGATTTCAAAACTTTGTTTTCGGATTACAGTGTCTTTTCAATCGGCTTTCCGTCAATTTCTCATTTTGTTCAAGCACTTCCGATGGCTCTTGCCGTTTATATCATTGCTTTTGGGGAAATCATTACAGCAGAAGCGGTGCTTAAGGAGGCATCAGAAGCAAGACCTGAAGATCATATTGTTTACAATTCCAACATTTCGAATGTTGTTGCCGGAATCAGAAATCTCGTTTTGGCTTTGTTTGTTCCTTTTGTCCCGCTGGCAGGTCCGCTCTGGGCCGCAGTTTCCGTTGCCATCGGAGAACGTTTTAAAGGTGGCAAAAATGGAATGCAGTCAATTTTTAGCGGAATGGGAACCTTCAAACTCAGTACTGCTTTTTTTGTCTTACTTTTGCCGGTGGCCTCCCTATGCCGACCGGTGTTGCCCATTGCGTTGGCAATCACACTGCTTGTTCAAGGTGTCGCCTGTTCCTATATTGCAATTGATCAGGTAAGCAAGGACAAGACTGCCGCCGGAATCGCAGGGGTGACGGGAGCTATTGTTTTTACATCCGAAGTAGGCTACGGTATCTTGGTTGGTCTCATTCTATGCATTATTCTTGAAGCAAATCCCTTTAATTTAAAGAAAAAACGATAGTTTGTTGTTTCATAATTCGCTAAAAGAAAGGAAATAAAGTTTTGAATCAGATTGCTTTCGATTTTTCTGTAGCAAATTCATATCCTTTGGCAAAACAGCATTTCCTTCGAATGTGCGGTCTTACTCTTTCCCTTGCGGCGCATCAAAGCCATTTTCAGGAAGCAGAAAAGGTTCATAAACAATGGATTGTTGAGACCCCGTTGCGTGCTCTACTATCGGAATATTCCGCGTTCAAATTTAAAAAAGATAAACTCATAATCAATGACGTTTCTTTTTCGTGCCGTGCCTTTGAACAAATCGAGGCGGCTGCGGTGGATCGTGTCGTCGTTTTTATACTGACAGCAGGGGACACAGTGCTTGAAACGGAAAGCCTGACTGAACTTTTTTACGCGGATTTATGGCTCGGTGCCTACATTGAAGCCGGTCGAGAAATTATAGAAAACGGAATAAGGGGAAGATTATCAGAAAACAAAGCACAGATTCTTTCACCTTCCTTTGGCCCTGGTTATTATGGGATGGGGATTGACCAAGTGAGTCGTTTTTTGGACCTTCTTGAGGCAGAAAAAATCGGAGTAAGCCTTTCCTCAAACGGTAATATGTTGCCTTCAAAAACATGCGTTGGTATGTTTCTGATTTTGGAAAAAGACAGCAGTCTGCCGGAAAAATCATGTGAATCTTGCCTTGGCGGAGAACAGGGCTGTTATTTTTGTAAAGGAGCAGAAAGTAAATGAACTATGTTGTTGTGCCGGGAGCATTTTCTATAAAAACAGAAAAAGAACGCACGTTTTCTTTGCCTGCGTGGTTTTCTGTTTCGGAAACGGAAAGAAAAGATAGCTTGGGCGTTGCCGTCGATCTTGGAACGACAACCATCGCCGCAACACTTTGGGATCGAAAAAATTGTCGTTTGCTCGCTACGGCTAGTGCTACGAATCCACAGTGTCGATACGGCGCTGATGTGATTACAAGAATACAGTTTGCTCTTGAAAAAAAAGAGAATCTTGAATTGCTTCAAAAGCTCACAATTAACGCTCTTAGTGAAATAATAGGTTCTCTTGCAGACGAGGGTTCAATTGATGTCAAAGAAATCGAAGAGGCGGTTGTAGTGGGCAACACAACCATGTTGCATTTCTTGTTGGCGCTTGACCCCTCAACTTTAGCAAAAGCTCCTTTTTTACCTTCCTATCAGGGAGACTGTGTTTTTAATGCAAGAGACTATGGCCTTGCTTTGTCAGAGAAAGCACGCGTTTACTTGCTCCCGAATATTTGGGGGCATGTTGGTGCTGATGCAACCGCTGTACTGCTCGCCACTTCTTTAACTCATCTTGAAGGAACAAATATTGCCGTTGATATTGGAACAAACGGGGAGATTCTTCTTGCCACTAACGAGAAACTGTTGGTTTGTTCGGCCGCCGCAGGACCGGCTTTTGAAGGGGCTTCGATTTCACAGGGCATGCGTGCCTTCTCCGGAGCGATAAAAGCGGTAACGATTGAGGAGGACGGCCAAATAAGGCTATCCGTGATAGGGAATCTTCTTCCAGTCGGAATCTGCGGTTCGGGTCTCATCGATTCCATCGCAGAACTGCTGCGTGTCGGGATATTGGATAAGACAGGTAAATTATGTTCGAGAGAAGAGGCTCGGGCAAAAGGGCTGCCAGAAACGTTAATCAATCAAATTGAAATAGGAAAGCAAGGAATTGAATTTTCACTTTGTGAAGGGGTTTCCATTAGTCAAAAAGACATTCGAGAATTTCAACTTGCAAAAGGGGCGATAGTAGCCGCAATTTGTATATTAATAAAAGAGAGCAATGTTTCCACCGAGGATATCCAGCATATTTTTATTGCGGGAGCCTTTGGTAGTGATATTAATAAAGACAATGCGGTTCGAATCGGCCTTTTGCCAGATGTTCCAAGGGATAAACTGCTTTCTGTCGGCAATGCTGCGGGAATAGGGGCTTCTATGGCGCTTCTTT
>JAQUUY010000078.1 GCA_028693645.1 Eubacteriales bacterium
GTCTTTCCTTCGCCGGTTTTCATCTCCGAAATTCTGCCTTGGTGAAGCGCAACGCCTCCGATCAGCTGCACACGAAAGTGTTTCATACCCAAAGTTCTGAAGGCCGCTTCTCGGACAGCTGCAAAGGCTTCCGGAAGAAGTTCATCAAGGGTCGTACCTCCTGCAATTCGTTCTTTGAATATCACGGTCAAACCCTGTAATTCCTCATCGCTCAAGCCTTGCATCTTTTCGTCCAAGGCCTCAATCTGATCAACGATTTTTTCTATTTTTTTGACTTCCTTCTCGTTCAGATTGCCAAAAATCTTTTCTAATAATCCCATATTTTATCCTTTCCCCTGTGGCTTTTATCTTAAAACTAATTGTTGTTTTCTCAAAGGATTATCATATCATAAAGGCAACAAAAAAGCAAAAAGGACCGAAGTCCTTTTGTGCTTGTTTTCAATGTGTTTATGTTTCTTTTTCGTGTCATTTCAGACTTATTTCTTTTCGGGAGTTCCTTCGAATGCATCATAAATCGCGCGGATTGCCTTTTCAAAATCGTCATTTTTTACGCCGACGATGATGTTCATTTCGCTTGATCCTTGGTCAATCATGCGAATGTTGACTCCCGCCTTGTAAAGAGCACCAAACAAGGTGGCCGAAACGCCTTGGCGTTTGCTCATTCCCCGTCCTACCGTGGCAATGAGAGACATATCTTCATAAACATCGATGCTGTCCGGCTGAAGACGTCGTTTCATTTCTTCGATGATTTCATCAAGCTTTCCGTTTACTTTTTTTCGGGACAATACGATCGATATCGTATCGATTCCGCTGGGAAGATGCTCGACAGGGATGCTATAGTCTTCGAGGATTGTGAGGCAGCGACGGATGAAACCGACTTCTGCACTCATCATATTCTTATAGATCGCGATAACAAGAAAATCTTTGCTTCCCGCGATTCCCGTGATTACTTTATCCGCATCGTGATTTTCCACTTCGGCAATAATTGTAGTGCCGAGATGTTCAGGCTCATTGGTGTTTCTGATATTAATCGGAATGTCACTTGCGCGTGCAGGATAGATTGCGTCTTCATGCAAGACGGAAGCTCCCATATACGAAAGTTCCCGAAGTTCCATATAAGAAATCTTTTCGATAGGACGCGGATCGTTGACAATCCGTGGATCGGCAACCAAGAATCCGGACACATCGGTCCAATTTTCATACGTTTCTGCGTCCACCGCTCTTGCAACGAGCGATCCCGTGATATCAGATCCTCCTCTGGAGAAGGTTTTGATCTCTCCGGAAGGCTTGCTTCCGTAAAATCCGGGAATCACTGCCTTGTCATGCTTTTTGAGTTCTTCACGGAGACGTTTGTCGGTTTCTTCGTCAAGAAATCTTCCGCGTTCGTCAAAGGTAACAAGGCCCTTTGTATCAACAAAATCAAATCCCATATAAGCAGCCGTAATCATGGCAGTCAGATATTCACCACGGCTTGCGATATAATCCTCCGAGGCGCCCGCTCTAATATTGCGGTCGATTTCTTCGAATTCTTTTTCAATATCCAGGTTAAGTCCGAGGTTGAAAACAATGGCACGAAATCTGTCACAGATTACTTGAAAAACCTGTTCATGGCCGATATTGTGGTCAAGATGTGTCTTGCACAAATAAAGCAAATCCGTTATTTTATTGTCTTCATGAAAGCGTTTCCCTGGTGCCGAAACGACAACATATTTTCTCTGCGGATCTGACTCAACGATGCTTTTGACCTTTGCGAGTTGGATCGCATCAGCCACGGAGCTTCCTCCGAATTTTGCTACTTTTACTCCCATAGCGCATTCCTCTTCTCTTATTTTTATATTAACGATTATTTTATAACAAAAAAAAGAAACGGTCAACAAAAACCACTTTTCCCAATCACCGCAAGTGCCCAAACGCTAAACCGCCAGCCCCTACGATAAACAGGGCTGGCGGTTTACAATTTATTCTCTAAGTTTCTTATTCTTTCGAAGCTTTATACAGCGCTTCGGCCTTGTCCGTTTTCTCCCAAGGCAAATCAAGATCCGGTCTCCCAAAATGCCCATAGGCGGCAATCTGACGATAAATCGGTCGTCTGAGTCCAAGGTCGCGAATGATGGCAGCCGGACGCAAATCGAAGTGTGCAACGACAAGCTCAGAAAGCCTATCATCAGATACGGTTCCCGTCCCGAAACTATCTACCATGACAGACACGGGGTGTGCAACGCCGATTGCATAAGCAAGCTGGATTTCGCAGCGCTCTGCGAGTCCTGCCGCAACGATATTTTTCGCCACGTAGCGAGCAATATACGCTGCAGAACGATCGACCTTTGTGGGATCTTTGCCCGAGAATGCACCGCCGCCATGACGAGCATAGCCGCCATACGTATCAACGATGATTTTTCTGCCGGTGAGCCCCGAGTCTCCATTTGGCCCTCCGATGACGAAACGGCCCGTCGGATTGACATAGATTTTTGTCTTGTCATCCATTAGATCTTTCGGCACTACAGGTCCAATGACTTTTTCAATTAAATCATGGCGTATTTGCTCCTGAGTAACATCCGGGTCATGCTGTGTGGAAATCAAAACCGTATCAATTCGACTTACTTTTCCGTCTTCATATTCGACCGTAACCTGTGTTTTTCCGTCCGGTCTCAAGTATTTCAAGTCGCCGCTCTTTCTGACAACAGATAATTTCTTTGCAAGTTGGTGTGCAAGCGAAATCGGCATCGGCATAAGCTCCGGTGTCTCGTTGCAAGCATAACCAAACATCAGCCCTTGGTCTCCGGCTCCAATTTCATCAAGAGTATCGTCAGCATGTTCTCTAAATTCCATGGCCTTGTTGACGCCCATCGCAATATCCCCGGACTGTTCGTCGATTGCGGTAAGCACAGCGCAGGTGTGACCGTCAAATCCATACTCGCTCTTGGTGTAGCCGATTCCACAGATAACATTTCGAACAAGTTTTGGGATGTCAACATAACACTGTGTCGATATTTCTCCAACAACGAGAGCAAGTCCTGTCGTTACCGTCGTTTCTGCTGCAACACGGCCATACGGATCCTGCTCCAAGACAGCATCTAAAATCGCATCCGATATTTGATCGCATAATTTATCGGGATGTCCTTCTGTGACGGATTCCGATGTGAACAATTTTTTACTCATTTTTTCCCTCCATTTTTTAGGTCTTTGCGCAGAAAAACCTCTCCGCGGGAAGAGGTCATGTCATGCATCTCCCCCTTCATCTTTCAGATAGTAAATCTGTAGGATTTAGCACCTTTGCCGTTCCATATGGACGCTTGCAGGTTGCCGGGCATCAAAGGGCCTATTCCCTCCGCCGCTCTCGATAAAGGTTTTATTTAATTTTCAGTATTACAATCTTATTCCCCAGAGTCTTATCTGTCAATCAGAATCCGTACAAATCGGAGAAAGAAATAGGACCTTACATTTCATCTGAAATAGGGTATACTGTTTATGTCTATATTTAGCAAAAAGCACGCGGGATCAGAATATAAAATGGAGTATCAATTTGCAAAAGAAACATGAATTTACAGTAATTAAAGGCGGCGGAGCACCTAAAACCTCATTTGGCGGCTACCGTTTTATTTCAGGATTTGTAACGGACACGAGACTTATGGGAGTTCTCGTTCTTTATATCCACTGGATCCAAGAATCTTCAGAGGAGAACTTGGATTATCATCAGTTTTTCTATTTCGATGCCGAAGAATACGGTCTCGAAACCTTTCGCAGCTACACCGGGACGGACGAAACAGCCCACGATCTCATCGAGCAAACATTGCTTGGCGGCCTCGGCGGCAAAAAAATCAGCGTCACGGAGCGAGAAGCTCGCTTTCTTGTCCAGAGTTTCGTCACAGCATCAGCGGCTCTCAACGTTCCGCTTGCAGATCCCAAAAGCGAATACGAGTTTCTTCTTTCTCCACCACTTTTACTGTTCGGGAAGGAAAAGACAGCTCTTTATGAAAAGATTTGCACGACCATTCATTCCGATTATGAACTGGTGCATTACTTTCTCATGCGTTGTTTTGCGGGAGACAAAGAGGGTGCACACTATCTCGCGATTGACGGGCTTCTTCTTGACGAAATAGTACCGGCAACAGCTTCCACCTTATGCAAAAATGTCATCGACGAATATCGGGACGAGGACGGAAAGGATTCCTTTCTTTGCGAAGCACTTGTCGAAACAGACGGGAAATATACTCTTTATGTATTAGAACTCACGATTACCGAAGGCAAGATTTCAAGCGTTTCAAAGCGTTCCTCTTTTCGGGTCACTTCCGCCGAGGCGGCGATGCTTCTCAATCGGCCTGAATTTATTACCGTTTATGAGATACTCACTGACCCCAACGATTTTGACGATCATTTTTTACCGCTGACAAAAGAAGCTATGATGACCGCGCATGATAACGGCCGTTTGTTCCTCGAATTTCACAAGGACAACAATCACGTCAACCAAAAGATTTTTCGCCTCAACGAAGATATTTCCGGGCTCTATTACGTGAGCGATTTTGGTCAACTTCTGTTGGCCGCATATACTTTAGAAGAGATTAAAATTCTCGAAAAAGTACTGGCAAAGAGCCCCTTGCATTCCTCGCTCTTACCGACAGCGAAGTACGAATTCAAAGAGCCGGTGCTTTATGAATTTATCCAGAGCGATTACGAGGATTTTTCCGATTTTCTCGATTCACTCAAATAATCTCGTCTCGCTAAACGCCCTCTATGATTCAAAGATTTCCGCAGCGTCTTTCATAATCTGCGCAATCGGCAGATGCTGCGGACATTTTTCCTCACAGACCTTACAATCAATGCAATTTGAAGGTCTGTTTTTTTGCGACAGATTCATATTGAAATCACGTTTAATCGCGGGCATCTCCATATACAAATGCCACTGGTTATAGTAATCTATCACTTTTGGAATTTCGACATTTTGAGGGCAGGGCATACAGTACCGGCAAGCAGTGCAAGATGCTTTGATCAATTTATTGTATTCAGCGGCCACCCTTGCAATCGTTGCTTTTTCTTCCTCCGAAAGCATTCCCGGCTTTGCATCTGACAAGATACGGATATTGTCCTGAGTTTGCTCCAAACTGCTCATACCACTCAGGATCGTCAATACTTCAGGAAAATCCGCAACATATTTGAGCGCCCATTCCGCGGGGCTCCGTTTCCATGGAGATGCTTCCCAGATTTCGCGCACGCTGTCAGGAAGAGCCTGCGTCAGTTTTCCGCCCTTGAGCGGCTCCATGACAATTACCGGTATGCCCTTTTGCCCCGCATACTTCAAGCCTTTGAGCCCTGCCTGAAAATTTTCGTCCATGAAGTTCAACTGGATTTGACAAAAATCCCAAGGATACGCATCAATGACTTCCATAAAAAATTCAAAATCATCATGGTAGGAAAAGCCCAGATGTTTGATCTTCCCTTCTTTCTTTTTTTGTTCCAAAAATGCGATGGTTTCAAGTTTCTGCGCCAAGCGGAAAATCCCTCTTGTTATATTATGAATCAAGTAAAAGTCAATGCTTTCGACACCAAGTCGTTTGAGTTGATTCTGAAAGATTCCCTCCAATCCACCTTCGTCTCTAGCCGACCACACCGGCATCTTATCTGCAAGAAAAACTTTTTCTCTGTAACCGTCTTTTAGTGCCTTTCCCAGCACCCCCTCGCTTTTCCCTGAATGATACATGTACGCAGTATCAACATAATTGACACCGGAATCGATAGCAAAACGAATGGCTTTAATGGCTTCTTCTTCATCAATCTCATTTCCCTTGCCCGGCCGAACAGGAAGGCGCATGGTTCCAAACCCCAACAAGGATATCTTTTCACCGGTTTTTTCAAATGTTCTGTATTCCATATTTCACTCTCCGTTTCAGTTTCTTTGGGCAAAGTAAAAATTCAGTTCTCATTTACCCTTACACTATGTTTTGTTATACTGTAAGAGGCTTTACTACATTATATGATAGGGGGAAACAATATGACAATAAGGAATATCAAAATCGAGGATTCCGTCTTGACCAAATCGCTCGAAAAGGCATTTTTCTTATACGATTTGCCCGGCCTTTCCATTCAGATAAACCAAGGTGAAAAAGAATGGTCCAAAGTCTTCGGATTTCAGAATGCCGTAACAAAGACTGCCCTTCGCAAGGACCACGTATTTCACATGGCCTCTGTCACAAAATTGCTCGTTGGCACTTGCGTTTTGAAGCTTTGCGATGAGAATAAACTTAAGCTTGATGAAACCCTCGTTTCCTATCTACCGGATTTTGAGATGGCAGACCCTCGGTATACAGAGATTACCTTGCGGCAGCTTTTATCGCACACATCCGGGATGCCGGACGTTACCGATTACCACTGGGACAAACCGGAAACCGATGCGGATGCCCTTCGCCGCTACGTTTATTCAGACGAGGTCCAAAAAGCAAGGCTGCTTTGGGCTCCCAGCGTAAATAAAT
>JAQUUY010000079.1 GCA_028693645.1 Eubacteriales bacterium
ATATTGATGGAAGGACCGGAGGTATCTTTGAACGGATCGCCTACGGTATCTCCTACGACTGCTGCGTGATGTGCATCACTGCCTTTGCCGCCGAAATTACCTTCTTCGATATACTTCTTTGCATTATCCCAAGCACCGCCGGCATTCGCCATCATGATGGCAAGAAGAACACCGGAAGCAAGAGATCCTGCAAGCATGCCGCCGAGTGCTTCTGTTCCCATAATGAAGCCGACAGCAAGGGGAGCAACGATTGCAAGAAGGCCCGGAGCGATCATTTCTTTAAGTGCTGCTTTTGTACTGATATCTACGCATTTTGCGTAATCAGGCTTTGATGTTCCTGCCATGATGCCGGAATCATCTCTGAACTGGCGTCTGACTTCTTCAATCATCTGATAAGCCGCTTTTCCTACCGAATTCATTGTCAACGCGGAGAAGAGGAAAGGAAGCATCGCACCGATGAAAAGACCGGCAATGACAAGCGGGTTCAGAAGGCTGATAGAACTAAGTTTAACGATTTGAGAATAGGAAGCAAACAGAGCTAATGCTGTGAGTGCTGCGGAACCGATAGCAAAACCTTTTCCGATGGCAGCAGTGGTGTTTCCAACAGCATCGAGTTTGTCTGTGATTTTTCTAACTTCCGGGGGAAGCTCAGCCATTTCCGCAATGCCGCCTGCATTATCGGAAACCGGGCCATACGCGTCAACTGCAACAACCATACCTGTTGTCGAGAGCATTCCGACTGCGGCAAGCGCGATTCCGTATAATCCGGCAAACGCATTTGCGACGAGGATGCCGGCAGCAATCATGATAATCGGCCATACGGTGGAGAGCATTCCAACACTGAAACCACTGATGATTGTTGTTGCAGGACCGGTAAGGCACTGCTCAGCAATTTTCTTAACATGTTTGAAGTCACCGGAAGTATAGATTTCTGTGATTTTTCCGATTGCGATTCCGACAACGAGTCCGGAAACGATAGCGATAGCACAGTTAAAATTCCCAAAGAAGGATTTGCTTAATGCAAAAGATGCAATGATTACGATAGCGCTGCTGACATAGGTGCCGGCATTAAGTGCGGAGGCGGGATTTGTCTTTTCGTTACCCTTAACAAACATGATTCCGATGATGGAAGCAATGATGCCGATTGCGGAGAGAATAAGAGCAAAAACCGAGCCTTCGAGAGGCGGAAGTTCAAATGCTGGACCAAAAGCAGGGGTAATCTGAGGGATTACCAAGGCAAGTGTGACTGCGGAAATAATAGATCCGACATAAGATTCAAATAAATCAGAACCCATACCGGCTACGTCACCGACGTTGTCGCCAACGTTATCTGCAATTACGGCCGGGTTACGCGGATCATCTTCGGGGATGCCGGCTTCGACTTTTCCGACAAGATCAGCACCGACATCAGCAGCTTTGGTGTAGATACCGCCGCCAACACGACCGAAGAGAGCCATAGAAGAAGCGCCAAGTCCGAAACCGGTAATGACGGAAGAAGAGTCAACACCCAAAATAACAAAGGCGCCGCCGATTCCGAGCAAGCCAAGACCAACAACGCAAAGTCCCATGACAGCGCCGCTTCTAAATGCAACTTTGAGGGCTTTGTTCATACCGCCGCTCATCGCTGCGCTTGCAGTTCTGACGTTTCCTTTTGTTGCGACCTGCATTCCGAAAAATCCTGCAAGTACGGAAAAACAAGCACCAATCACATAGAGGATGGCTGTAGGCCAGTTGATGCCAAATCCGAGGATGAAAAACAATACAACGATGACGACTGCCATCATTCGATACTCTCTTTTCAGAAATGCCATAGCACCTTCTCTGATGTATCCGGCGATTTCTTTCATTCTGTCTGTTCCTTCGTCCATTTTGCCGACCCAGGAAGCTAGGCCAAATGCAACAATAAGTGCAATTACGCCCGCGATGGGAGCTAAAATAGCTAATTCGTTCATTTTATCTCATTCCTTTTCTGTCTACGGTAGGTGAAACAAATAAATCAAGTTTCACCCCAAAAATTAACTAATGATTTCACATACACAATCAATTCGGATACTCTCCTGTTTTGAACGGTTCCTTGATGACAATGAGTGGAGTATACCCGAAAAAAAAGTCCAAACAATATTTCCTTTTTCTATTCACCTCCATGATCCACAAAATATGATGCCAATCGTTTCCATAGGTATAATTGCTTTGCGCTCTCTTCCTTCATAATTCATAATTCATAATTCATAATAATTAGAACTGGCACCACAGGGTACAAAAAAAATACATTCCCGAAAGAGCAACGCCTGAACTATTTTAATATAGAAGTGAAAGCATTGTCAATGCGAAAGGGCAATTATTTGTGTAAATATATAAATGTAAGATAAAAAAGGGGGAATGTCGAAATTGCGTTGAATTTTCGAAGGTTCTGACAATTTATCGTTTACAATTTCTCTTAAGCGGATTATACTGCCATTAACTTGTTTTATGCCATTATGGCGATGCTGTATTTATGGAAAAGGTGAATAAAATGTCTCATTTAGCGTTACGAATCGACAAATTACCATCAACACCAATGATGAAAAAAATCCTGTTACTTACAGGGATTGGTTGGATGTTTGATGCGATGGATCAGGGAATGGTTTCCGGCGTTATGGCTTCCATCGCAATGGATTGGAGTCTTAGCACCGAACAACTTGCCCTGCTTGGAAGTATAGGAATGTTGGGAATGGCTCTCGGAGCAGCATTATCGGGTATGGCTGCCGATAAATGGGGGCGCAGGACCGTAATTATGCTCACACTGATTATTTATGGTGTTGCGAGCGGCCTTTCGGGTTTCGCAAATGAATTCGAGATGCTTTTGGTTCTGCGTTTCTTTACGGGATTTGGGCTTGGAGGAGAACTTCCTGCGGCATCTACTCTAATTAGCGAATTTTCTCCGACAAAAAAACGTGGGAGAAATGTGATCTTTTTAGAAAGCTTTTGGGCTTGGGGCTGGATTATCGCCGCTCTCGTTGCCTATCTTGTTATTCCTGTTTATGGCTGGCGCTATGCCTTTTGGATTGGAGCGGTGCCCGCCCTCTTCGCAGCGATTCTAAGGTTTGCAGTACCGGAATCACCTCGATATCTTGAATCTGTTGGAAAAAGAGAAGCGGCAGATGCTCTTGTACGAAAAATGGAGGAGCAGGCGGGGATTAGTTCTTCACCCTATGAGAAAAGTACTGCTGATGTTTCTGTCAAACTGCATGTTTCTTTTGCAGAGCTATGGTCAAAAAAATATTTAAAAACAACGATAGTGCTATGGTTGATTTGGTTTGGAATCAATTTTGGCTATTATGGCTTTGTGCTTTGGACTCCGAGTTTGCTTGTCGGGCAAGGTTTTACCTTAGTCAAGAGTTTTGAGTTCACCTTAATCATGTGCCTTGCGCAGCTCCCGGGTTATTTCAGTGCGGCATACCTTGTCGAAAAAATAGGACGAAAGAGGGTTCTTTCTGTCTATTTCGCAGGAACTGCCTTAGCAGCATGGCTTTATGGTCATGCGGGAAGTGATGCGCAAGTTCTTGCTTTTGGATGTCTCTTATACTTTTTTAGTCTTGGGGCGTGGGGTTGTGTCTATGCTTATACTCCTGAGGTATATCCGACCGTTGCCAGAGCAAGCGGTTGCGGTTGGGCGGCTGCGTTTGGCAGGATAGGTGCCTTTACCGCTCCTTTTGTTGTTCCTGTAGTTTACAAAGCCTTCGGAACCGAAGCCGGTTATGGCTTTCTCTTTGCGATTTTCACTGCCGTCTTTGCTGTAGTTGCAGTTGTTGTAGCATTACTTGGCAAAGAGACGATGGGAAAATCCCTTGAAGAAATCAGCGGAGAACAAACAGAAGTTTAAAAAATGAAAACGGAATGCACATGGGAAAATTCATGTGCATTTTTTTGTTCTTTTATGGAATGTGCAACAGAGGCAAAATATTTTACAAAGCCTTCATTTATGATATAATAACCATAAATATAGTGTAAGAACAACTTCTTTCATCAAGGGATAGACATCACTGTCGTTTTTCTGTGAGAGGCATCGTTTTATGCCGGGGGAATAATATGAAAGAGGAATCTACGTTTGTCACTTGTTCGCAGATGAAGGAAATCGAAAAAAAGGCAGCAGAAGAAGGTCTGTCATATTATCAGATGATGGAAAATGCAGGCCTAGCTGCAGCGGATTTTATCAAATCAAAGGGTAATGTCCAAGGGAAGAGAATTCTTGTTTTTTGCGGCAAAGGCAACAATGGGGGAGACGGCTTCGTCGTCGCAAGAGCGTTGTCACAAGCGGGAGCGAAAATACAAGTGATTTTGGCAGAAGGAGAACCGCAGACGGCTGAGGCAATCACAAATTTAGCGCTATGCAAAAAACTTGGCCTTCCTATTGTCCGCATTCCCGAAATCTTAACGGAATTTGTAAGCGCCGAGATATGGGGAGAACCGCCTGCTGACATTGCAGTCGATGCGATTTACGGGACCGGATTTCATGGCTCGCTGTCGCAAGGGATTAGGGGGCTCGTTCAATCCGTTAATGTGTCGAAGGCCAAAGTCTATGCACTGGATATTCCCAGCGGCTTAGCAGGAGACAGCGGCGAAGCGGATGAAGATGCAATCAGGGCTGATTTTACTTTGGTTTTCCACGCGCTGAAACCCGTTCATTTAATGAAAGAGGCGCAAGATTATTTAGGGCAGATTGAATTGCTTGATATCGGTATTAGAAACAATCATAGAGATGAAGCAACGAGTACGACTTCTTTTTTTCAATATAGAATGCAAAAGGCGTTTGCCGGAGTACGCGGTTTAAGAATCTACGAAAATCCTGAGGAATGTATCGACAGGCTGGCTCTTCTTCTTCAAGCGCCATTATGCAATGCAATCTTAGAAGACCCTGTTTGGTGGTTTCGCGGAACCAGATGCTTGCGAATCAAAGGGATTACACGGCTGAGCAGCACGAAATGCTTAATCGATAGGCAGGAGTTAGAAATCGAATCGATTGCAGCTTATCTTTCCGATGATTATTATCGTGATTTCGTTTATGTGAAGACAAAAGGAGAGACTCCGACAGAAGAAATCTCATCACCGGAGTATGCCTTGTTTGAGGGGATTCCAATCACAAAAGAACAATATGAAGAAGGGTTTGCGGAAATCGATGGGAAACATATCGACTTTGACAATCGAGCCCAAATGAGGCTAAAACGCTTTGCTCCTTATAACTTTGTAATTTGTGCGAAGTATCATCCTTTCCATTCCCCAGCAGGCAATCGATTAACTCAAGATGGACTTGATAAACTTTTGCTTGGTGAAATGTCGCTTGATGAATTTGTACAAAAGAGCAGCCAACTGCGAAAAATAGAAATGGATTATTAGGAATTTTTATGAAAAATATTGTATTAGCATCGTCTTCTCCGAGAAGAAAAGAACTGATGGACATGTTGGATTTGTCGTACGTGATAGAGGGCAGTTCGGTCGATGAATCTCTTCCCGAAGGAATCCTTCCGGGAGAAGCAGTGGAAGGCCTCGCATACCAAAAAGCCAAAGAGGTTGCCCAAAGGTATACTGACAGTCTCGTAATCGGAGCGGACACGATTGTTGTGGTTGATGATTTGATTTTGGGTAAACCACAAGATGATGACGACGCATTGGCGATGATTCTTAGGCTGCAAGGCAGGACGCATTGTGTCTATACGGGAGTTGCAGTCATCGACACCTCAACAGGTAGAGAAACGGTAGCACATGAAGTCACGGTGGTTGAGTTTAGAAACATCACAGAGGAAGAGGCTTTGAGATATATTAAAACAGGAGAGCCGCAAGGAAAAGCCGGATCCTATGCAATACAAGGCTACGCTTCGACTTTTGTGAGGCGAATCGAGGGCGATTATTTTAACGTTGTCGGTTTACCTGTCTTTCGCTTATGTAATATGCTTAATGAATACGCGGTATGGGTATTTTAACACTGGATACTATGAAAAATCGGAAGAATATTAGAAAAGAGGCCGCTATTTGAAGGCATATCGTTTGCTCGTCGAAATAAACGGAATACAACCGCGTGTCTGGAGAAGGATTCTTGTTCCTGCGGGTCATGATTTCTTTGGGCTGCATGCAGCCATCCAAATTTCTTTCGGATGGCTTGATTTTCATCTGTTTCGGTTCTCTTTTTTGCCGGGAGGAACGGTTATAACCGAGAATCTTGATGATTTTGAAGAGTATAGAAGCTATCAAGAAAAATATAAAGGGCGCATTCCTTCCTCCGAAGAAGATCCGGATGGATCAATCGGTCAAATCCTTTCAAAAAACATGAAACAGCCTACGAGCGGTATCGAACTTTATCTTGAACAGTATAAAACCTTTAGCTATACCTATGACTTTAAGGATTTGTGGGAACATAAAAT
>JAQUUY010000080.1 GCA_028693645.1 Eubacteriales bacterium
AGTCCATGGAGATCCACGGAATCGGCCCGGTTGTCTTCATCGATACCGCAGGCTTTGATGACGAAGGCGAACTCGGTTTGCTTCGTGTCGAAAAAACAAAAGCCGCTGCCGAAAAAACAGACATCGCACTCGTCGTAATCAGCGATTCCGATATCAGTAAGGAGCTTGCTTGGATCAAGCTGCTGCAAGCAAAGAAAACGCCGGTGATCGCCATAATCAATAAAGCCGACATCATCGAAAACATAGAGCTTCTCGCTTCCACTGTAAACAAGGAAAGCGGACTCACCCCCCTGATTGTCAGTGCAAAGGACAAAATCGGCATCCGTGAGATTCGCGAAGAACTGATTCGCCGACTTCCCGAAGATTACGAAGCCGTCAGCATCACCGGACCCCTTGTAAAAGAAGGCGACGTTGTGCTTCTCGTGATGCCGCAGGACATCCAGGCTCCAAAAGGGCGCTTGATCCTGCCACAGGTGCAGACGCTACGTGAGCTGCTTGATAAGAAGTGCCTCGTCCTCTCTGCAACAACGGATAAACTTGATTTGGCGCTTGCTGCACTCTCTGCCCCGCCGGCTCTCATCATCACAGATTCGCAGGTCTTTCGAACGGTCTACGATAAAAAACCGCCGAAAAGCAAGCTGACTTCCTTTTCGGTGCTTTTCGCCAATTATAAAGGTGATCTTCCCTACTTTGTTGAAAGTGCCGCCGCGATAGAAGCGCTGACTCCCGATTCAAAGGTTTTGATTGCCGAGGCCTGCACACACGCACCCTTGTCCGAGGACATCGGACGAGAAAAGCTTCCGGCACTCTTGCGCAAAAAAATCGGCGCGCAGCTTCATGTCGATGTCGTCTGCGGAGCTGATTTCCCCGAGGATCTTTCTTCTTATGATCTTGTAATCCATTGCGGCGCTTGCATGTTCAACCGCAAACACGTTTTGGCTCGCGTCGATTCCGCACGTGCACAGGCTGTGCCAATGTCCAATTATGGCGTTGCTCTGGCCTACCTTTCCGGCATCCTCGATCAGATTGATCTTTGATTTCTCTTGTTTTTTCATGTTTTTTGTACGATACTATGTGAAGGCATTAGTATTTTGCTGCGACCGGATGCTTTGTTTATTGAACAAGAGAATGCAACGGACAGGAACACTTTTGGAGGCAAGAACATGAAACGCGGATTTGTTTTTATTATTTTAACTACGATTATTTTCAGTACGATGGAAATCGCCCTTAAGTTGGTATCAGGCGTCTTTCATCCGATTCAGCTCACCTTTACGAGATTTCTCATCGGTGGGCTTTTTTTGATCCCTTTTGCACTATCTGCTTTACGAAAAAAGCAGATTTCAGTCTCTCGGCATGATCTTTTTTACTTTGCTTTTCTTGGATTTTTGGGCATCGTCGTCAGCATGATCCTCTACCAGCTCGCCGTACAAAACACCCAGGCTTCCGTCGTGGCGGTTCTCTTTAGCTGCAATCCTGTCTTTGTAACGATTCTGGCCTTTTTTATCCTACACGAAACGATTCGCAAAAACAATATCCTTGCTTTGCTTCTCGAAATCATAGGAACGATTATTATCATCAACCCCTTGCATGTCAAACTCAGTATCCTCGGTGTTTCGCTCACGATTGTATCCACATTGACCTTTGCCCTTTATGGTGTCTTTGGCAAAAGAAAGTGTGCGGAATACGGAGGGGTGGTCGTAACTTGCTTCGGCTTTTTGTTTGGCGCGCTCGAAATGCTTGTTTTGATTGCTCTCAGTAACATTCCTGCAATTGCCACCGCGTTCACAGCAAACGGCCTTTCGCTCTTTGCCAATATCCCCTTACTGAAAGGACACGCTTTGGCCTTGCTGCCAATCGTCGCATACATCTGCATCGTAAACAGCGGTATCGGTTACGCTTGCTTCTTTACCGCAATGGAAAAGACGTCCGCACAAACGACGTCTTTGGTTTTCTTTTTTAAACCGATTTTGGCTCCGATTCTGGCCCTTATCATCCTGCATGAGGTGATTCCCTTCAACATGATCCTCGGAATCCTCTTTATCTTATGCGGGTCACTGACATCGATCCTGCCGGGTTTACTGTCTCGCAAAAGCCCCGAACCCCTCAAATAGCAAACAAATTGCTTTTGTGAAAGTTATCTAAAACGCCCCCTTTTTGCGACAAAAAGTATAACTTTCAGAATCCGAAAAATCGGGAATTTTGGGGGCCAAGCTAAAACCCACAAGTTTCAAAGGTTTCAGGCCGGCCTTTTCAACTCCACTTTTCTTCGTTCGGCAGAGTTATCTAAAATCACCCCCAAAAATTAAAAAAAGTATAACTTTTGGCGAAAAGTTATACTTTTTTCAATAAAATCTTTACATTTTAGATAACTTCGGAACAAGAAAAAACGCACCTGAAGTTCGAATATGCAACAAACGTTCAAATTGCAACGTTTTGAAAGCATCGGACGAAATAGCAAACAAATTGATTTTAGGAAAGTTATCTAAAAAACGGATACGCTATGTATTTTTAGATAACTTTTCGCAGAAAAGTGGCAGCGGCGGGATGTTCACGGAAGAAAGCATCCGAGGGCTTTTGTGAATCCCTCTTTTGCAGGGAGACTAGGCGCTTGGACTATGTCAAACACTGTTACTCTGTTAGTTTGTTTGACATCCCAAGCGGCAGGCACTCGAAAAATGAGGGTTCAAAAGCACGAGTGCTTTCCGACAGGGAGTGCTCGCCCTGTTCTTTGCCCTTAACGGCTGGCGGCGGGATGTTCACGGAAGAAAGCATCCGAGGGCTTTTGTGAATCCCTCTTTTGCAGGGAGACTAGGCGCTTGGACTATGTCAAACACTGTTACTCTGTTAGTTTGTTTGACATCCCAAGCGGCAGGCACTCGAAAAATGAGGGTTCCAAAAGCACGAGTGCTTTCCGACAGGAACATCCCGCCGCCCTTTATTTGTGGTACGCCTCACCCTTCAAAATCTTAAACCCCCGATACACCTGCTCCAACAAAATCACTCGCATCATCTGGTGCGGAAACGTCATTTTTGAAAACGAAAGCTTGAAATCCGATCGTTGAGAAACTTCCGCGGACAGCCCCAGCGAACCGCCGATTACAAAAACGAGCTCGCTCTTTCCTTCGAGGCCAAGGTCTCCGATTTTTTCCGCCAGACCTTCAGACGTTAACTCTTTGCCCTTGATCTCCAACGTAACGACGTAAGCGGTGTCCGGTATCCTTTTTAAGAGGCGTTTCCCTTCGGCAACGACAACTTGTTCCTCTTCGGCTTTGGACGCGTTATCCGGGAGTTTTTCCTCCTTGAGTTCGTCGATTTCCAGGCTGCAATAGCGGGAAAGCCGTTTGGAATACTCCAAAACGGCTTCGCTCCAATATCTTTCTTTTAGTTTTCCGATACAAACAATCGTAATGTTCATTTCATCCCTCTTCTTTGCGGCTATTCTCCCGAAACGCCAAGCTTCACTTCTTTTTTGAGAACTTTACCCTGACGATAGATGGTTAATTCAATCTGCTCTCCCGGTTTATAGCCAAAGAGTGCTCTCGTCAGCTGTTCCATGGTTTTGATTTCTTCTTTTTCGATGGCGGTAATCACGTCACCGGCTTTTAAGCCTGCCAGATCTGCGGGGGAGCCGCTATAGACTTCACTGATATATACGCCTGTTTCGGTGCCGAGGGTATCATTCGGATAATATTGCAAATAGCGCTCGGTATTTACTCCACTGATTCCGATAAAGGCTTTTTCAAAGGTTCCTGTTTCCATGACCTCTTCGATAATGGGTTTCGCCGTATTGATGGGGATCGCAAAGCCAAGACCTTCAGCAGAAGCGGCTTTTGCGCTGTTGATTCCGACGACTTCCCCCTCGCTGTTTAGCAAAGGCCCTCCGCTGTTTCCGCTGTTAATCGAAGCATCTGTCTGCATCAAGCCTTCCATGGTCATCTCCTGACCGTTTTCGCTGACGCTGATTGTTCGATCCAGTCCGCTGATGACTCCTTGTGTGACACTTCTCTCAAAGGCCATTCCCAAAGGGTTTCCGATGGCAACCGCATAGGCCCCGATATTGACCTCATCGGAATCTCCCAGCTCCACGGCCGTCAGTCCGCTTGCCTCTATTTTTACCATTGCGAGGTCAAGAATGGTATCATTCCACAGTACCTTTCCTGAAAGTTCTCTGCCGTCAGAAAGCTGAACAATGATTGTTTCCGCTTCTCCGTCGCTGATGACGTGAGAATTGGTCAGGATATAGCCGTCCGAATCAACGATAAATCCGGTTCCGACACCTTCTCGGATTCCGCTACTTGTCATTCCAAAGAAATTCTGGCTTACCACCTGTGTTTTTGTGCTGATTCCAACGACCGCAGGAATTACTTTTGCGGCAACGGCCTCGGCCGTATCCATCTGTCCGTTGGTCTCAATTTTGATTGGGGTTTGGCCGGCACCTGTTTCTGTTCCCATCCGGCCGGTTACGGCGGCAACGCCCCCGAGATAGCCCGCCGAAGCCGACAAAACCACTACCAAGAACAAGGCCAGCAGTTTCTTTCCTGTTTTCCAAGGAAGCGTTTGTTTTTTCTTTTCTTCGAATTGATAGTCGCTGTTATTGCTTTTTTCTTTGTTTTCTTCTTGTTCGATGATGATAAAATTATCCCCTTGCATCATTCCTTACCCCCTGTTTCTTGGTCTACACCTGAAAAACAGCGCTAATCTCATCTCTTACGATGGTGGAAAGCAGAATCTGTTTTCCAAGGGCATAGTTTTCTTCTTCCAAAATGTTTTTAACTGTCTGATATGCCATTTCGGGAAAATTGTTTTCTCTGCTAAGATGCGCCAACAGGATTTTTCTTTCCTTTTGTCTCTCGGAAAACAATCGTACGAGAGTATGTGCTGCGGTCTCGTTCGACAGATGCCCCGTCGTGCCGAGTATCCTTTGCTTCAGAAACCAGGGATACCGTCCAATCTTTAGCATATTAACATCATGGTTTGCTTCCAAAATCAGAAGATCTGCATCGAGAACTTCGTCGTAAACCTCTTCGGGAATGTATCCCGTATCTGTCACAATGCTGACTTGTTTCCCTTCCGAATAAAAGGAATAACCTACCGGATCAGCCGCATCATGAGAGACCGAAAACGCCTTTACCAGAATCTTTCCAATTTGAAAGGCCTCTCCGTTTTGAAAATGCTTTTTTCTCTCTGGGTGAATCTCCGTCTCGATTGCGCCCCACGTTCCCTCGTTGGCATAGACATCCATAGACGCCCTCTTTTTCGAAAGCGTCTTTAGGCTACGGATATGATCACTGTGTTCATGCGTCAAAAGCAAGCCTTTTAGTTGCTCTTCCGTTGTTCCTGTATGCGCAAGGCCTTCGAGAATCTTCTTTGCACTGATGCCCGCATCAACAAGAAGCGCGGTCTCTCCGGACCTCACCAGATAGCAGTTCCCCGTACTTCCGCTTGCAAAGGAACAAAAACTAAAACTCATATCGTATGCCTTTCTTTTTCATTATCGCAAAGGATTGTGAACACTTTGTGATAAATAGTTGTATCTTTTTTGAGCTTATTCGATGTAAGCCAACACATGCCTAACCTGCCCGTTATTGTAAAGAATCTTCCAGGCGGGAAAGGCGGTATCTGAGATGGTACTGTCCCCTTCATAAGTGCTCGAATCGATCCAGTATACCATTTCTATGCTCTCAATAATTATTTTTTCAGGTCGGTCTTTGTCACCCATAAAACTTACCAAGGCACCGGAAGCCGACACGGTGGCTTTTTCGGTTCTTCCGAAATTAATTGGCGTAAGCCAGTGACGATCAAACTCTGAAATCACACCATTTTCTATCACGCAAACGATGGAACTATCTTCTATGCGGTGCCCCTCATATTCGTTGCGATAGCTTATAATGACACGGTTTTCTTCTGTTGTATAGCTGTCAAAAACAACATGTTCTGTCCAAATACCGCAGCTTTTCAGAAAGGCTTCCGTCATACTAAGATAGTTTTCTTCATTGCGAAACTCCAAAGGCATAGGAACTTGTTCTTCGAGCTTTCTCGTTAAGAAACTCTCCTCAAGTCTGTCGTTTTTTACATTCAAAACCGGCATGTTCTCATGTTTTAGCGGAATCTCTGTTTCAACGATAATATTTTTTTCTGCAAGTAACGCAATCGTTTCCTGTTGTATCTTCGCTTCATCTGCGCTATTCTCTGCTTTTAGGACAACAAAAACAACGACCAGAAACAAATTTGCTGTGATCAATGCGGCAAGAAGGATTGTTTTTGCTTTTGCCCAGTCCATCTGAACCCCCTATTTTACGCCAATGTTCGTATAACCTAACGG
>JAQUUY010000081.1 GCA_028693645.1 Eubacteriales bacterium
TTAATAAAACATGCGGTTGTTTCTCTTTTGACGACGACCAAGCAGAACGTATGCGAATAAAAACACTATAAATATAAGCAGACTCACTACCTGTGCAGTCCTGAACATCCCAATCATCAGGCTGTCTGTGCGCAGTGCTTCGACAAAAAAACGTTCTATAGAATAGAGCATGCCGTAAAGCAAAAAGGTTTGACCGTGAAATCTGCCTCGGTGGTCAACAATCAGAAGAACCAGAAACAGAACGAAACACCAAACGGATTCATATAAAAACGTTGGATGAACCATCTGCCCGTCAACTTCAATAGCCCAAGGGAGATTTGTAGGACCACCGTGAGCTTCTTGATTGAAATAGTTGCCCCATCTTCCAATCGCCTGCGCAAGAACGATTCCCGGCGCGGCAAGATCCAAAAGATTCAAAGGATTGATTTCGAAAGCCTTCGCGGCAATGATTGCGGCCAAGATACCGAGCAGGAGCCCACCGTGTATTGCCAATCCGCCCGAGCGGATATTAATCATGGCAAAGAAATCTCCTTGGTAAAACTCCCAATTAAAGAGCACATAATACAAGCGTGCTCCGAGAATTCCCGAAGGGATACAAATCAGAACCAAATCAATCACACGTTCTCTTTGTATGTCATGCAAGGGAGCCCTTATATATGTTACAAGAAGCCCCAAAAGCATTCCGAATGCGATGCAGACCCCGTACCATCTGATAGAAATGTCGAGTATTGTGAATGCAATGGGATCGGGTGTTGGAAGAATCATAGATAATGCCCTCCGTTGACTTATTCATGATTGAAATACAAAAGTTTGTGACATAAATTATACGCTATTGCAACAAAGAAAGCCAGTACAAAATCAATTCCGGTTTTTGCTGTCTTGTGGTATAATGAGAAGATAATATACTTCTGAAAGGAATGGAAGATATGAAAGTAATTGTAACGGCTCCAAAAGGAAAGATGGGTAAGCTCATTATCAGGGTTGCGGTAGACAGAGATAAAATCGATGTATCTGCGGCTCTTGGTCCAAAAGGAAGAGACTATATCGGTGAAGACGCGGGCCTTGTGTCCGGACTGGGATATAAAATCAATGCTCCCGTCGTGGATGATCTCGAAAAAGTTGTTGATGATTGCGATGTCATCATTGATTTTTCTGCAGTAGAACTATCGATGGAAGCGCTTCAGATTGCCGTCAAACACAAGAAACCTTTCATTTGCGGCACTACAGGCTTCTCGGGCGAGCAGCTTCGCGAGATTGGAGCGGCAGCAAAAGAAATCCCTGTCCTCAAAGCTTCAAACACCTCCTTTGTAGTTGGATTGATGAAGGAACTACTTGCCACTGCGGCAAAGGGTCTCTCGGGTAAAGCGGACATCGATATCGTCGAGATGCATGACCGCATGAAGAAAGACGCACCAAGCGGCACTTCGATTGAAATGGCAGAAGCGATGGCAAAAGCGATCGACAGCGAGAACGATTTGGACTTTGTCCACTTTCATTCGATTCGCTCCGGAGACATTTCAAGCAGTCATACTGTGATTTTCGGATGTCTTGGCGAAAGACTTGAAATTACACATCATGCCCATGATTGGGAATGCTTTGCGCGTGGAGCAGTCGACGCCGCCTTTTTCATGGAAGGAAAACCTGCCGGATTTTACACGATGCAGGATGTCATAAGAGCAAAAACCGGAGAATAAACGAGCGCAGAAATGGAGAAAGCATATGGCAAGTGAACATAGATTTGCGGTCCTGATCGACGCGGATAATATTTCCGACAAATATATAAAATTCATCTTGGATGAGATTTCTTATGAGGGTGTTGCTACTTATAAAAGGATTTATGGGGATTGGACAAAACCTGCTTTGGCCCCTTGGAAAAGGGTTCTCTTAGAGTATTCGATTGCTCCGATTCAACAATATGGATATACGACAGGAAAAAACGCAACCGACGCAGCAATGATTATTGACGCCATGGATATTTTGTATTCCGGAAACGTCGACGGTTTTTGCCTTGTCACAAGCGACAGCGATTTTACCAGGCTGGCCGCGAGACTTCGCGAATCGGGAATGGACGTTGTGGGAATGGGAGAACGAAAGACCCCCAAGCCTTTTATCGTAGCCTGCAATAAGTTTAAATACCTTGATATTCTCGCAGCACAAGATGCCGAAAACAAACAGACAACGGCAAAGCAAACGGAAACAAAAATAAAGAAAGAGGATATCAAAGAACGCATTATTAAGTCAAAAGCAGAAGAAGTCAAGAAAAAAGACAAGCTTGTGATTGCCCTGCCTGAAGGCTTTGACGAGACCGAGGAAGGCAAAGACGAGTCGGAGATAAAACCGGAAATGACCACGCTTGAGACCATCGAGCAGGCCGTTCTAATGATTATCCGCGAAAATTCCGGAGAAGACGATTGGGTATTTATCGGGGATATTGGGAATATGTTGCTTAAACGATATCCGGATTTTGACGTTCGAAATTTCGGATATCAGAAGCTGACGCCCTTTATTCGATCAATGCCTCAATTTGAAATACGGACAGAAAAACACGGCAGCAGTATGCTGGTTTACGTGAAAGAAAAAGAAACAAAAAACAAAGCATAACAGCCTTTCAAAACATTGATCTTTCAATCTCCGCCCAAGTGATTTGGACGGAGATTTTTTCGTGCAAAAAACAAAATGTAGTTGTTCAAAAAACGGGAACAACCAAATATTGTGGAGCGCATAGAAAATAGACAAATTAGTAAAAAAAGTGAGGGCAAAAGCGCCGAAAAATCCCATTTTTTTACGCGAAAATGTTGCAAAAGGGAGGGAAGTGGAGTATAGTGGAGACATCGCACTGGGAAAACGGAGAAAAGTGATGTTTATTGGAGAATACCAACATTCTATAGATGCAAAAGGCAGAATCATCATCCCCTCGAAATTCAGGGATGAGCTTGGTTCTCAGTTTATTTTGACCAAAGGTCTTGATGACTGCCTTTTTATTTATTCGATGGAGGAATGGAAAAAATTCGAAAACAAACTTGCGGATCTTCCCATTGCAAGTAAGGAAGCCAGAAGTTTTGTAAGATACTTTTTCTCCGGAGCGGTAGAATGCGAGAGTGATAAGCAAGGTCGACTCACAATTCCCGCCCATTTAAGAGAACACGCCAAAATAGATAAAGAATTAGTGACAATCGGCGTTATGAGCAGGGTGGAAGTCTGGAGCAGACAAAAGTGGGAAAGCTATGAGAGCAACGGACTCGGTTATGATGAAATTGCACAAAAGATGGCTGAACTCGGGATATAAGACAATTTGAAAGGGGCGGCAATGGAATATCAACATACCTCGGTACTCTTTGCCGAAACCATCAATGGTTTGAACATACGTAGCGGCGGCATTTATCTTGACGGCACCCTCGGCGGTGGCGGACATTCCAAAGGAATCTGCGAAAAATTGGGGAACGAAGGTACGTTAATCGGGCTCGACAGAGACCAAGACGCGCTGGATGCCGCTGAAAAAAACCTCTCAGAGCAGACCTGCAAAAAGATTTTTGTACATAACGATTACGAAAACATAAAAGAAGTGTTACACGAACTTGGGATCGCTGAAATAGATGGTGCCGTTCTGGATTTGGGAGTGTCTTCGTTCCAACTCGATCATGCGGAACGAGGTTTCTCCTATATGCAGGACGGCGCACTCGACATGAGAATGAACGTGGATGACAGCTTGACTGCCTATGATGTTGTCAATGACTATTCAAAAGAAGAACTGACAGACATCATCAGAAAATACGGCGAAGAACGTTGGGCATCCAGAATTAGTGAGTTTATCGTAAAAGAACGTAAAAACGCACCCATCGAAACGACGGCAAGACTTGTAGAAGTCATCAAAGCCGCCGTACCGGCAGCAGCGAGGAGAGACGGTCCTCATCCCGCGAAAAGAACCTTCCAAGCAATTCGAATCGAAGTAAATGATGAACTTGGGCAGCTTGAAAGAGCGGTAGATCGATATATCGATGTACTGGCAAGTGGTGGAAGGCTTTGCATAATCACGTTTCACTCCCTTGAAGATCGAATCGTGAAGGAAAGCTTTCAGAGAAGACTGAATCCTTGTACCTGTCCCAAAGAATTTCCGACTTGCGTATGCGGCAAGGTAACTGATGTCAAAAAAATAAGTGGGAAACCTATTCTTCCCGGTGAACAAGAATTAGCAGAGAATCCAAGAGCGAGAAGCGCAAAGCTTCGTATCATTGAAAAGAGGTAAAAAAGATATGATGGCAGCAGAAAAATGGTATGAACATCAAACAAGCTACCAGAAGTATGGCATAGAAATGAAACCCCTTGGAAACCGACAAGCAGAAAGCTTTCCGAAGCAAGTGAAAAACATCATCAACGCAAAGGACAAAGGCCGATTGATGGGTCTGACCGTTTTTGTAGGACTTCTTTGTATTTGCCTTATAATAATGGCTGCATATTCGGCTCAGGTAAAGTATAATATCAATGGCATTATGGCGGATTCGGATAAAGTGCAGGGTGAGATTGAAAACCTGAAAGTAGAACTCAACAGCGCGTCCAATATCACCTCTATTGAACAAAAAGCGGAAGCGCGTCTTGGTATGGTTTACCCAAAAGCGGAGCAAATCACCTATATCGAGGGCGGAGCGGAATCGATTACCGGTTTTGCACAAACGCTAAAACAAATTGCTTATAATCAATAAGAACGAGAAACCAAATTGCATAAGAAAGACATATCCGGATAACTGAATGAGGTTTTGATTCGCATATCCGGTTTTTGCTTTAAGGGGAAATAAATGCCTGAAACGACGCTGAAAAATAAAAGAAGATTGATTATCGTATTTGTGTTGGTTTGCTTGGCTTGTACAGCACTTTCTTTTCGAGTCGGCTGGATTTCTATCGTCAAGAGCGAAGAATATACAAAACTTGCGAGGGAACAACAGACCAAAGACACACCCATTCCCGCAAAGCGAGGGATTATCTACGATCGAAACAAAAAGGAACTTGCGGTCAGCGCGTTGACCAATACGATATGGGCAAGGCCGGAAGATATTAAGGGAAGCAAAACGGAGGAAGAACAAAAAAAGAATCTGTCCTACACTGCTGACACATTATCAAAGATCCTTGAAATGGACCGCTCTGAAATTATGAAGACCCTGACTTCAGAGAAAAAACTCTTGAAGGTTGCAAAATATGTTGATGACAAAAAAGCGGAGAAGATTCGTGAAGCGAAATTGCCCGGAATATCGATTGCAGAAGACGTAAAACGCTATTATCCGCTCGGTAACTTTGCAGCACACGTTCTTGGGAGCACCACGGACGATAATGTCGGCTTGTCGGGCATTGAATTAAAATACGATAAATATCTTGCCGGAACACCGGGGCGTTGGATCAAAAACACTGACGTTTCAGGAGATAGTCTTTCTTACGGTATCGAAAAGTACTTCCAAGCAGAAGACGGCTTAAGTGTTATGCTTACTATTGATGCGGTCATACAGCATTATGTTGAGGAAGAAGTGGCCGCTGTCCAAAAAAGAACCTCGGCCAAACGGGTGATGTGCCTAATGATGGACCCCAAAACAGGGGACATTCTCGCGATGGCAATGACTCCGGATTTTGATCCCAACGATCCGAGAACCCCAACTGATCCCGAAAAGAAAAAGGTTTTTAACAGTCTTCCCGAACAGGATCAAATGGCATTTTGGAATGAAATGTGGCGAAACCCGATGGTCAGCGACACGTATGAACCGGGCTCTACCTTTAAATTGATTACGACAGCGATTGCTTTGGAAGAAAGAGTAACAAATCCGAGTGCGACATTTACTTGTACCGGAAGCATCGATGTTTACGGTACTACGTTGCATTGTTGGAGACGAGGAAACCCACATGGCTTGGAAACGCTTGCACAAGCAGTACAAAATTCCTGTAATCCCGTATTTGTACAGCTCGGACTTCGAATTGGACTTGATAAATACTATAACTATATTGAAAAATTTGGGCTTACTGAGAAAACCGGAATCGATTATCCGGGAGAAGGCGGCAATATACTGCAAAATAAAGATACTGCTGGACCTGTTGGTATGGCTACCATGTCATACGGACATGGAATCGCGGTTACGCCAATTAGTCTGCTGACAGCGCTTTGTGCCATTGGAAACGATGGAATGCTGATGGAACCAAGACTCGTAAAAGCATTGCTGGACAAAAATGGTCACGAAGTGGAAAGTTTTGCGCCGGAGATGGTTCGGCAGGTCATTTCCCAGGAAACGGCTGATGAGATGTCTGTAATCATGGAATCCGT